>CAIRTT010000185.1 GCA_903881535.1 uncultured Armatimonadota bacterium | reverse complement strand
GCATTACGATCAAAGAGAAGCTTGCCATCGACCCAAGTCTTCACAGCGACGGCACCGACAGCAAGCGGATCTTGTGACCAAAGGACGACATCGGCATCCTTGCCAATCTTTATCGACCCTGTTTGCTCGTCAATTCTCAGCTGTTTAGCTGGATTGATGGTGACTAGGTTCAACGCATCCGATGGAGACAGTCCCCCATCTCTAACTGACTTAGCCGCTTCAAGGTTCATACGCCGCGCAAGCTCGCTGGAATCCGAGTTCAATGAAGCTACTACACCGTGTTGATGCATCATCGCAGCATTGGAAGGAATGGCATCAAAGGCCTCGAGCTTGTAACCCCACCAATCGGAGAATGTGGATCCTCCAGCGCCATGCGCAGCCATTTCATTCGCAACTTTGTAACCTTCGAGGACGTGTTGAAATGTTGCGATTTTAAACTTGAAGTCATCCGCAATACGAATCATCGCCAGAATTTCATCAGCCTTGTACGAGTGGCAGTGCACAAGGCGCTTGCCTTCCAAAATTTCAGCGATGGCTTCAAGCTGATAATCCGTTGCGACGGCTGGTCCATTTCCACTCTTTGCCAGCTTCTGGGCCTGGCGATAATCATGTGCGCGCTGAAAACCGCTACGTATAACCCGCTCAACACCCATTCGTGTTGCTGGATAGCGGCCTTGTCGACTGCCGTTCGAGCGTGTCGGATTCTCGCCAAGGGCAAACTTTATTCCCTGAGGAGCATTTTCAATCAGAAGCCCGGTTGCTCCAGAACCCCATCGCCATTTCACAACCGCGTTCTGTCCACCGATTGCATTGGCCGATCCATGAAGGATGTTGGCTGCGGTGGTACCGCCAGCTAACTGACGGTAGATGTTGATGTCATCAGGGTCAAGGACATCAACAATCCTGCACTCAGCAGTGATGATGTTACTTCCCTCGTTCACCCCACCAACAACGGCTGTGTGCGAGTGGCAATCAATGATTCCCGGGGTTACATGAAGACCGGTTCCATCGATAATCTTGGCATTGCGAGGCGCAGAGAGCTTTTGACCAATAGCTGAAATCTTGCCATTGGAGAACAGGATGTCAGACTCTGTTAGGTTGCCCGCTGCTTCTGATGTCCAAATCGTTGCGTTTCTGATCAGAACTGCATCAGATTGGGGCAGGTTGGATCCTACTGGTTTATCAAATGCAGAAAGGACAAATTTGATGCTCGGGATTGCGGTAGCGGGTGTTCCTGTTCGACCTGTATTGTCTGCCTGGCTGTCTGAGAGAATGCCATCCACAAACGTCAACGTAGTCGATGCCTCGGTTACGAGCGGATCTGCTGTCCAACAGGAAATGTTGGCACGTTCGCCGACCTTGATATCGCTGCCCATATCGAACCATGCCGCTGGACCACGATGAATGGCTTTTCGTGCACCATCCAACGAAAGGCCATTCGGGATGCACCTTCTGATGTTCGCATAGAAACGGTCTGGAGCCGTTGTAGCAAGTACAAAGTCAATGCCCGATTTCTCCAGTTTGCCAGGAGTCTGGAAGGCTTGAACGATTCTGCGGAGGGGAGACAAGGTGGCATTGTCGATACCTGGTGCTGTATCGACCATATCAACATTAAAGATAACTTTAGCCTTGCGCTTTGCAATGGCATTGATGGAGCGATTGAGCGGGCCAGTTACATCAAGGATTAGAGGGA
This sequence comes from uncultured Armatimonadota bacterium, assembly GCA_903881535.1. GTDB lineage: Bacteria > Armatimonadota > Armatimonadia > Armatimonadales > Armatimonadaceae > CAIRTT01. The sequence continues at coordinate 11,352 of CAIRTT010000185.1, read as the reverse complement.
TTTCGGATTCGATAACCCGCAAAACTCCCTCAACTTCTGAATCAGATGCTACACGGACGATGAGTGGAAGCTTTCGATCGGTAACTTGCTTCAGAGCAGCAATGCTTCCGCTGATTTGGCGCGTTCCCGATTTCGCTTCACGAGCATCGGTAAGCGACTGGCGTAAAAGTGCCAGATGCCCCATTCTCGACCCAGGGTAACCACCTTGTCCATCGGATGACAGACTTGCAACAATTGCTGTTACGGGTTGAATAATCCGCGATGCCGGAGAAACTGCCTTGCTGACCAGCGACACAAGTGCGCTTTGACCAGAGATGCAACCCGAACCTGGCAGGATCTGAGTATAAGCAAATCCGTTTCGCCGATAATGCGTTGCCGTGTCATCGGGGAGGTAGTTATCAGCGGCTCTAAAATCAGCACGCAGTGTACTGAGGGGATGTCGGCTGCCGCGCGCATCGGCGGCGCCTGCTGGAGCTAATCCAAAACGGGAAGCAGCGTTGACTGATCCTGCCTGAATCGTCCATTTTGTGGCATCGATGACTCTAAAACCAGGTGTGACTCGCAGCTCGGCACCAATAGCCGTTACGATGCCATCCTTTATCGCGATGTCAGTGCTCGGACGTGTTTTGCCGTTGGAATCTACGAGAGTACCGCCCTTTAGCAGGTACCATTTTGGAGCTCCTGGATCTGCACCCTGTGCCAGTGCATTTAACGGAACCAAAGAAATAGGTAGCACACCAAGTGCCAAAAGAGCGGTTCGTCGTGTCATTCTGCGGCCTCATCCTTTACGGTTACCGTTAGTCCCAACTCAAGAAGCTGTGTGTCTTCGACAGTGGATGGAGCATCCATCAGCGGATCGTAGCCACCACCCATCTTCGGGAATGCAATCACTTCACGGATGTTCTCTTCATCACAAAGGAGCATCACCAGACGATCCAATCCAGGGGCAATTCCAGCGTGTGGAGGAGCTCCGTAGCGGAATGCTTCTAGCATATGTCCGAATCGTTGTTCAATCTGTTCTGGGGTCAAGCCCATTTTGCGGAAGACTTCCAGTTGAATCTCAGGAATATGAATTCGGACTGCCCCGGATGCTGATTCGCTTCCGTTACAAACGAGGTCGTAACATTGCGCACGCATCGCAAGAGGGTCAGTCTCAAACCATCCTAAATGCTCTTCTCTTGGCATCGCAAATGGGTTGTGGGCAAAGGTCAATCCACCAGAAGTCTCATCTTCTTCGAATACTGGGAAATCTGTGACCCAACAATATGCCATTTTGCTTTTGTCAATGAGATTCAGTTTCGATCCGATAAAACGACGGATGCGATCAAGGACTTTGGCGACAACGCTAGGCTTGTCTGCAATGAACCCAATGAGATCACCCGCCTGTGCACCTGTCGCCTCAATAATCAACGGCCGTTCCACATCCGTCACAAACTTTGCAAGCGTTCCACGGAAACCAACACCATCATCTTCAACCAGGACGTAGCTCATGCCTTTGGCTCCCGTCTCTCGTGCGAGATTGACGAGCTCATCCATCTCGCGACGCGGTATCCGCGCACCATTCGGGTAACGAATACACTTGACCTGACCGCCAGTGTCGATGACTTGACGGAAGACACCGAACTCTGTCGCTGCAAAAATCTGTCCACAGTCAACGAGTTCAAGGTCAAAGCGAATATCTGGCTTGTCTGTTCCGTATCGCGCCAGCGCTTCATCGTATGTAAAGCGTGGGAATGGATTACCGGACACATGCTTTCCTGTTTCACCGGAAAACTTTGTGACAACCTCAATCATCAGACCTTCGACTAGGCTAAGGACATCTTCCTGTGTTGCAAAACCCATTTCAAGGTCGACCTGCGTAAACTCTGGTTGCCTGTCGGCACGCTGGCTTTCATCCCGGAAACACTTTGCTATTTGGAAGTAGCGGTCAATACCGCCGACCATCAGGAGTTGTTTGAACTGCTGTGGCGCCTGTGGAAGTGCGTAGAACAGGCCCGGCTCAAGTCGATATGGGACCAGATAGTCGCGAGCACCCTCTGGTGATGACTTGGTAAGTACGGGTGTTTCAATCTCTAAGAAGTCATTGGCGTAGAAGTATTCACGGACAGCTCGCACGATATTGTGACGCAGCTTCATCTTTCGGTACATTTCCGGCCGGCGAAGGTCGAGATACCGATACTTTAGGCGGAGCTCTTCATTTGTGGATGAAGCATCTTGGTCAAGTTGGAATGGCAGTGTCTTCGCGGTGTTTAAGATGCGGAATGTGACCGCCTCAAGCTCGATGGCTCCCGTTGATAGGAGTGGATTCTCCATCCCGTCCTGGCGCTTTACAACTTTCGCAGTGATGGACAGTGCGTATTCATTGCGAACTTTCTTCGCATCTTCGAAGGCCGCTGCTGCTTCTGGATTGCGTGCCGGATCGCAAACGATCTGCACCACACCGGTGCGGTCCCGCAAATCGACAAACACGACCTGCCCATGGTCACGAACACTATTTGCCCAGCCATTCACCGTGATGGTCGTTCCGACGTGCTCTGCACGGACATCCCCACAACCTATTGTTCGTTGCCAATCAGCTCGCATCGCATTCTCCATAGGAGCTTCCGTACCGGAGGTCTCCTGCACAACACACAACGCAACCCCGGAGCCACTGACCCCGGGGTTGCGCACTAACAGAAACTCGCTCTAACCTTCGTTAGCTTCGTATTTTGACTTTAGTCCCGAAACTACTGATTGGTCAGCCAATGTAGACGTATCGCCGAGCGCTCTGCCTTCGGCAATATCCCGCAGCAAGCGACGCATAATCTTTCCACTTCGAGTCTTTGGAAGCTCAGCTGTAAACAGGATGTCATCCGGTCGACAGATCGGTCCAAGCTTTGCGCTGACAAATGCCTTCAGCTCTTTGGCCAAAGCATCATCTGCGACGACACCTTCCTTAACGGAAACAAATGCAGCAATCGCTTGACCTTTGACATCGTGGGTTTTACCAATGACCGCACTCTCGGCAACCGCTGGATGCTCAACCAAGGCACTTTCGACTTCCATCGTTGAAATGTTGTGACCGGCCACCAGCATGATGTCATCTACTCGGCCCAGCAACCAAATGTAACCATCCTCGTCTTTGCGAGCGCCATCCCCTGCAAAATACAGGTTCTTGTCGCCAAACTTAGACCAATAAACATTCTTGTAGCGATCGTCATCACCCCAAAGCGTTCGCAGCATACTTGGCCACGGCGACTTAATGACGAGAAAGCCACCGCTTCCATTAGGAACAGGCTCACCATTTTCATCGACAACATCGATATCGATACCTGGAAATGGACGCGTTGCCGAACCTGGCTTCGTTGCGACGATTCCAGGCAATGGCGTAATCATGTGTGCGCCCGTCTCGGTCTGCCACCAGGTGTCCACAATCGGGCAGTTTCCATGACCAACATGCTCGTGGTACCACATCCACGCCTCTGGGTTGATCGGCTCACCGACAGACCCCAAGAGACGCAGGCTGCTAAGATCGTGGTGCTCGAGATGCTCGGTCCCCCACTTCATAAAGGCCCGTATTGCCGTAGGAGCAGTGTAGAAAATCGATACCTTGTGATCGGCAATAATTTTCCAGAAGCGGTCACGCGCAGGGAAGTCTGGAGCGCCTTCGTACATCAACACCGTTGCGCCGCACGACAGAGGGCCGTAGACAACATAGCTATGCCCGGTTACCCAACCGACATCAGCTGTACACCAGTACACATCACCTTCACGGACATCAAAAGTCCACTTCATGGTCGCCGCGGCTTGTGTCAGGTAGCCACCACTCGTGTGCAGAATGCCCTTTGGCTTACCTGTTGAGCCACTTGTATAGAGGATGAAGAGTGGAGCTTCAGAATCGAGGCTGACGGGCTCCGTTACAGGTTCAGCTGTTTCAGAGAGGTCATGCCACCAATGGTCACGGCCATCAATCATCGTGATGTCCTGCCCTGTACGGCGGAGAACGATGACTGCTTCGATTCCAGCACAAGCGCTGTCTTCAAGTGCAGCATCGACGGCAGCCTTCAGGGCTACTTGACCACCGCGGCGCCATCCACCATCGGATGTCACGACAAGCTTGCTCTGCGAGTCATGGATACGTTCTTTAAGGGAGTCAGCCGAGAAGCCTCCAAACACAACAGAGTGAACTGCACCAATACGTGCACAGGCCAGCATCGCGACCGCAGCCTCAGGAATCATCGGAAGATAAATCGTAACGCGATCACCTTCAGCCACGCCCAGGCCACGTAGTACTCCTGCAAAAGATTGAACGCGAGCGAGGAGTTGGGAATACGTGATGACTTCCGTATCGCCGGGTTCGCCTTCGAACCGAATGGCTTCGACATCGCCCTTGCCTGCCGCAACATGCCTATCGAGGCAGTTTGTAGTGAGGTTCAGCTTGCCTCCAACAAACCACTTGGCGTGTGGAGGGGTCCACTCGAGGACTGAATCCCATGGTTTGTCCCATTGCAGTGTGGATGCCCACTGTGACCAGAAGGCTATTGGATCTGCTTTCGCACGGTCGTAAATGCCTGCATCGTTGCAGTTGGCAGCCGCAGCGAATGCGGCACTTGGCGGGAAGAGACGGGATTCTGACAGGTGGGCTTCAATCGCCGGTGAGTCGCTCATATTGAAATGAGTTTAAAAGCGGAAAGGCGCCGCGTCAAGGTGTTAAGTCCTTTAGTGTTGTCAGTCTGACCCGTTGCAAGGTACATTGGGCGGGTACGCCGCGTTTCAGGCCCCACCTGAGCGGCGTTTTGTATGTCAGGATTGGCATATTCCAATAAACGAATTTTGGTTTCACAGGAGAGTATTGTCCATGGCGACGCAGAAGCGCGTTTGGTTGTTCCGGGATGGAAATCGTAGCCTCCGGGATTTGCTCGGTGGCAAGGGTGCAAACCTCGCTGAGATGATGAATATCGGGCTTCCGGTCCCACCAGGTTTTACGATTACAACCGAGGTGTGTACGGATTACAACGCAAACGGACGTCAGCTACCTGATGGTCTGATTGACGAAATCAAGGCCGCTCTCGCGGATGTTGAAAAGGAACTGGGCAAAACGTTCGGTGACCCGAACAACCCGCTCCTGTTGTCCGTTCGAAGTGGTGCAAGATTCTCGATGCCAGGCATGATGGACACCGTCCTCAACCTTGGCCTAAACGATGAAATCGTAAATGCCCTGTCGCTGGTTGCAGATCCGCGATTTGTGTACGACTCCTATCGTCGGTTCATTATGATGCTGTCCGATGTTGCTTACTCTGATCATTACGAGCACATCACCAAGCACGACTTTGAGCATATGTTCTATGACCTCAAAGCCAAGCTCGGTGTAACGGAAGACTTGGAAGTCCCTGCTGAGAGCTTGAAGAGCCTTTGTGATGATTACAAGGCCCACGTTATCAAGCAAACTGGTAAGCAGTTCCCACAAGATCCCCACGAGCAGCTTGATGCGGCAATCACCGCCGTTTTCCGCTCTTGGAATAATGAGCGCGCCATCATCTACCGCCGCAAGGAAAAGATTGATGATTCGATCGGAACGGCTGTCAACGTCCAGGCGATGGTCTTTGGCAACCGTGGTGATGACTGTGGTACCGGTGTTGCGTTCACACGTAATGCATCCACAGGCGAAAATGTCATCTTTGGCGAGTACCTGATGAATGCTCAGGGCGAGGATGTTGTTGCTGGTGTTCGTACACCAATGCCAATCTCCGAGCTTGCAAAGCAGGATCCAGTTATCTACAAGCAGTTCGAAGAAACATGTGATGTTCTCGAAAAGCATTACAAGGATATGCAGGACATCGAGTTCACAATCGAACACGGTAAGTTCTACATCCTCCAGTGCCGCTCCGGAAAGCGAACTGGCCCAGCTGCTGTACGTATCGCAGTTGACCAGGTCAAGGAAGGCCTCATCACAAAGGAAGATGCGATCACACGTGTCGATCCTAACCTGCTGACCCAGTGCCTCCTTCCTGTCATCCCAACGAATGCAAAGTACAACGTCATCGCACGTGGACTTCCTGCAGGTCCTGGCGCAGCGACGGGTGTCGCCGTGTTCTCATCTGATCGGGCTGCTGAGCTTGGTAAGGGTGGAGCAGGCGAGCGTGTGATCCTTGTTCGTGCAGACACAAACCCAGATGACCTCAAGGGAATGCTTGCTGCACAGGGTGTTCTGACCGAGCGTGGTGGAATGACATCGCACGCTGCACTCGTTGCACGTGGCTTCGGTATCCCAACCGTTGCTGGTTGTTCTGAAATCAGCGTTGGCTCCGATCACTTTGTGATCAAGGCAACTGGACAGGTCGTCAAAGAGGGTGAATTCATCTCCTTGAACGGCGGACTCGGAGAAGTTATTTCCGGTCAGGTTCCTGTTGAAGAAGCCGTGATGACAGCCGACTTCGGTGAATACATGTCCTGGGCAGATGAGTTCCGTGGCAAGTTTGGTGTTCGCACCAATGCTGATACGCCTAAGGACACTGAGCTTGCAATCAAGCTTGGCGCTGAAGGCATTGGCCTCTGCCGCACAGAACACATGTTCTTTGAAGGTGAGCGTCGCCCTGTCGTTCAGCGGATGATTCTTGCAACGAACGATGCGGAACGTCAGGTTGCACTCGATGAGCTCCTTGATTTCCAAAGAGAAGACTTCAAGGGAATCTTTGAGGTTCTTGGTGGACGTCCATGTACGGTTCGTTTGATTGATCCCCCACTTCATGAGTTCATGCCTAACCGCGAAAAGCTCATCGAAGAAGTCGCTGCACTTCACGCACTTGGCAAATCGGATCCTGAAAAGGAAGCGATGCTCAAGGCTGTTGAAGGAATGCACGAAATCAACCCGATGATGGGTCTCCGTGGTTGCCGCCTCTCAATTGTCTTCCCACAGATTGTTGAAATGCAAACCAGGGCAATCCTCGAAGGTGCATCGGCAGTGGTAAAGGCCGGCGGTTCTGCCGTTCCTGAAATCATGATTCCTCTTGTAGGCCATGTCAATGAACTTCGGTTCGTACGTCAGCGTCTCGAAGCGACCGCTGCTGCTGTCGTTACCGAACAAGGTGTTTCTGTGGACTACAGCTTCGGAACGATGATTGAAGTCCCACGTGGTGCGCTAACAGCCGATGAAATCGCTGTTGAAGCAAGCTTCTTCTCGTTTGGTACGAATGACCTTACGCAGATGACGTTCGGCTTCAGCCGTGATGACTCTGACCGCTTCCTCAAGCCATATGTTGCAGAGAAGATTCTTCCAGGTGATCCTTTCGAATCCATTGACCAAGACGGTGTTGGTCAATTAATGAAGATTGCGATCCAGAAGGCACACACTGTCCGCCCAGATATCAAGCTTGGTATTTGTGGTGAACATGGTGGCGAGCCATCGTCCGTGAAGTTCTGCTACGACATCGGCTTGAACTACGTTAGCTGCTCACCTTACCGGGTGCCGATTGCACGTCTTGCAGCCGCTCAGGCAGCACTAGGCAAAGGCGTAAGCGACAAGTAGAGTCAGATCTGTGATCTAACCACATCAGGGGGCACTGCTAGCGCAGTGCCCCCTTTTTTTACCTGTACACTTACTGCATGACATTTCTAACTGGCTATGACTGCCAGCGGATACTGGCCGCAATCCTGACCGGCGAAACGGTGATTGAGCGACTTATTGGTCCCGATGGCGCTACCGCTTCTGTCGACATTCTTGAAACGGGATGTCACCTGCAAGATTCCGATATCAGTGTGAGTCTAGAGGACTTGGATCGTATGGCAAAGCCGGCGCACGGCTATTTCCTATACGATGACGGTGGTTGGCATAAGCAGGTCGCTTTTAGTCGGTCAACAAAGCTACAGGTTGGCCTATACGCGACAGAAACAGGGACTCCCGCACTAATGGTTGGTGGATTCCCGATGCACCGTCACAAGGGCATAGATCCATGGGCATCCAGCTTGGCAATGGTCAATGCAGTCCCCCGGGTCTATGGACGCGTCTTGGATACGACTTGTGGATTGGGCTATGTAACCCAGTGCGCTGCAAAGCGAGCGGTAAGAGTGAAAACGGTTGAAGTGGATCCTGCTGTGTGCGATCTACATCATGCCTCCCCGTGGAGTGCGCCACTCTACACATCGCCAAACATTACAGTCGTAAATGAAAGCTGTCTCACATTTGTTGCCAGTCAGCCGTCGGGTTCATACGATGTCATTTTCCATGATCCCCCAACCGTTCAAATTGCAGGCGACCTCTACAGTCAAACGTTCTATGCTGAGCTACTCCGCCTTCTGTCACGTAAAGGTGTGTTGTTTCACTACATCGGGTCACCTGAATCCCGAAATGGCTCAACCATGATGCGTGGAACGAAGCGCCGCTTGAGTGAAGCAGGGTTTGAAAAAGTCGTGCAAGTGGACAGCGCGTTTGGACTCATTGCATACAAAGGTGGGCAGGTGTTCTGATGGAATTTATGCGTAACGCTGGATGCCTCATTACAGAAGGTTCATCGGTCTATGTGGTTGCGGTCAATGACCGGCGCGTTTTGATTCCCGATGGTCGGTTTCCAACGGAATCCTTTGGGCAATTGTTGATGCAGGATGCAATTCCCCTCGGAGAATTAAATGGCATCCCGGTCGTTGCTGTCGGACGAGATGTTGAGACATCAGATCAGATTGAACAACCCGGCTGGCTTGGTCTTCGAGATGTCCTTCAGCTTGGCGATGTTGCTATCATAGAGGCATCCATTCTTGCCGTCCAACGGCTCGAATTCCGTGAGTCTACGCGATTTTGTTCGCGATGTGCGAGCGTAATGGAACAGCTGTCGGATACGGGGCGTAAGTGCTCAGGATGTGGGCATGTCATGTATCCACTCGTTACCCCCGCAGTCTTGGTGCTAATTGAGGATGACGACCGCCGGACCCTCTTGGCACAGAAGGATGGCTGGGGAAACCGCTTTTCTGTCATCGCAGGCTTTGTGGAACCAGGAGAATCTCTGGAACAGTGCTGTGTTCGTGAGGCACTTGAAGAGGTTGGTGTGACGGTCTCCGATGTTCGTTATGTTGGTTCTCAACCATGGCCATTTCCGCATCAGCTGATGGTCGCATTTCGTGTCCGCTGGGTCTCTGGTGCGATCAAACGCGATCAGGTCGAGCTGTCGGATGCGCGTTGGTTTTCACTAGATAAGCTGCCAGAATTACCACCTCCAATCGCATTGTCGAGGACACTGATTCAGCACTGGATTGACAACCCAGCCTATCCATAACCACCCGATTTGACCCTCGAAATTCACCCTCATTTACGATAAAATACACTACTATAAACTGGCACTAAAACAGGGTTTTCGTGCCGGATTTCCAAGGTAAATATGGCTGATATTGAAAATTCGGATGAAGTTGTAAACCCGCCCGGCAATGTAGCTGGCGGTGATGGTGGTGGAAATGTACCTCCTTCTTCCGGTGGAAGTTCTGGGTTATCTGAGTACGATGGGCCGACGATTGACATCAGTGAGGAAATGCGTCAGTCCTATCTTGGATACGCGATGTCCACGATTGTGTCTCGCGCGTTGCCCGATGTCCGTGATGGTCTAAAGCCTGTACAGCGTCGTATTTTGTATGCGATGCGTGAGCTTGGTTTGTCTCCTAACTCGCGTCACTTGAAGTCTGCGAAAGTCGTCGGCGAGACAATGGGTAACTACCATCCCCATGGCGACCAAGCGCTGTATGGCACGATGGTTCGTATGGCACAGCCGTTCTCGTTGCGCTATCCGTTGGTAGATGGCCAGGGGAACTTCGGTTCGGTTGACGATGATCCTCCGGCCGCGATGCGGTACACGGAAGCCCGTTTGACGGCGCTTGCGATGGAAATGATGGAGGACATCGAAAAAGACACGGTCGATTTCGTTCCAACTTACGACAACGAACGTCGTGAACCATCGATTCTCCCCGGGAAGTTTCCTAACCTGATCTGCAATGGCTCCAGTGGCATTGCAGTAGGTATGGCGACAAACATGCCTCCGCATAACCTGCGTGAGGTCTGTGATGCCATCACGTACCTGATTGACAATATAAACGCTACTGTTCCTGATCTGATGCAGTTTATTAATGGACCTGACTTCCCCACCTCTGGTTTGGTCTACGGTACCCGCGGAATCATTTCTGCATACGAGACCGGGCGTGGATCGATCACGATGCAGGCCAAGACGCACCTAGAGCCTATGGATAATGGCAAGACTGCGATTGTCATCACAGAGCTTCCCTATCAGGTAGTAAAAAGCCGTCTAATTGAGCACATCGGTGAGCTCGCACGCGACAAAAAAATCGAGGGGATCACCGGCATAAACGACTACACAGACAAGTCGTCCATGCGGGTAGTCGTTGAGCTCAAGCGTGATGTTCAACCGCACAAAATCCTCAACCAGCTGCTCAAGCATACACAGCTGCGCCTCAACTTCGGATGTATTCTTCTGTCACTCGTAGAACGTGGGCGAGGACCGAAGGTTCTAGGGCTGCGTGGGATGTTGCAGGAATACATCGACCACCGACGCGAAATCATAACCCGGCGCACGAAATTTGAGGTTAATCGGGCAAAGCAACGTGCCCACATTCTCGAAGGATTGCAGATTGCTGTCCTCAACCTCGATGAAGTAATCCGGACAATTCGAGCGTCCTCAAACACCGACCAAGCGCGCTCTGCATTGATGTCGAAGTTTGGCTTTACGGGACCACAGACCGAAGCCATCTTGAACATGCAGCTTCGCCAGCTGACAGCACTCGAACAAGACAAAATCGAAAACGAGTACAAGGAACTCCTGAAGGAAATCGGACGACTTGAGAGCATCCTCAGCGACCCTAAGCGGGTTGATCAACTCGTCAAAGATGACCTGATCTATCTCCGCAATAAGTTTGGTGATAATCGCCGACGGCGTTTTCGCCGGCGCCAGCAGTCCGTTGTAGGCGGTCGCTTCGTAGCCGGGTAATCCCGCCGCGGCGACCGTCGGCAATTCGGGCGCCAGTGCGGTCGGTTGCGCGCTGGTGACGGCGAGCGCGCGCACGCGCCCCGCGCGCAGGTGCGGCAGCACGGAACCCGCGCTCGGAAAACTCAATTGCACTTCACCGGAAGCGAGACTGTTCAGGGCCGAGCCGGTGCCCTTGTAATTGATGCGCACAACTTTCAACTCGGCCATGACGCGAAAGAGTTCGGCGGCGAGATGGTTGCCCGAGCCCGGCGAACTCGTGCTGTAGTTAAGTTCGCCCGGCCGCGCTTTCGCCAGCGCAATTAGATCGCGCACCGATTTCACCGGCAGCGACGGATGCACGACCATGATATTGGGTGAATGGGTCGCCAGCATGACGGGCGCGAAATCGCGCAATGGG
>CAIRTT010000184.1 GCA_903881535.1 uncultured Armatimonadota bacterium | reverse complement strand
GCCGCGAATGCCAATGCGTACGGCCCTTGCACCCGGGGTTCGCCTCCTGCATCTTCCAGCTCGCCTGCACCACGGTCCGTAGCGAGATACACCCAAAGCTCAACGGCGCACTCAGCCGGCTCGTCGCCCCGCGCTCACAAAAGTAGGGACGGCTTACATTCCGGCCGTACGCACCGACCCCTCCATAGACCGTTTCGCCCTTGCTCCACGTATCGAGACGCCGCCGCGCCCAGCGCTCACCCCCGGGCGTCGCATGCATCGCCGAAGCGGATGCAAGCCCAAGGTCCTCCTGTCTATATATAGGTAGCGACTCGATGTAGGTCACCGATTGGATGACATCTGGCGGAGAGCAAACCGGCTCCCGCATCCGCTTCTCCCAGCGCCCCGGCCAGCCGACACGCGAGCCACTGCCAGTGAAAACGCCGTTGTCACCAATGGGAAAACACTCTGCGATGCTTCCAATTCTGCCCGCAAGCGCATCGTCGCGCTCGCGCCCATACTTTCGGTCCGTGTCCTCATGGAAATAAATCTGCGTCGCGCCCGTCTCCCGGCAGATGCGAACCAGCTCTTCATGCGGAGTTCCATGACGTAAAACAAGCTGGCAATGCCTTCGCGCATAAGCATCCCGGAGGTCTGAGAGGCTCTCAAACATATAGCGAACGCGGTCCATGGATGTCAGCGGATGCATCAAAATCGCATCATCTAAGATGAAAACCGGAATCACCCGGGCGCAATTATCCAGCGCCGCAGCAAGTGCCCGGTGGTCATGTATGCGCAGGTCGCGGCGATGCCAGACGATGGCGATGCTCTCCACGTGAGGTTATGGCATATCGTCAGGCTGTCCGTCAAATGGTAATTAAGAGAATGACCAAGCCAATTATCCTGACGGCAGAGTATGCCGCCCGCCGCCAGGCACTCCTTTCCGAGCTAGCAGGCGCCGCCGCTGTTGTTTTCGCAGGGGATGGCCATGCGCCGCTCAAGGGTCGCTGGTTCCCGGACCGCAACTTTTACTACTTGACTGGCATCGCGGATGAACATGGCGCTGCTGTCTTATTCGATCCATCCGCCGAAGACCCAAAGAAGCAGATCACGCTGTTTTTGCGTCCGGTGAATCCTGAAGTCGACCGCTGGGATGGCTACCGCGATGAAATTTCCACCCACTTAAAGGCATCTACGGGGTTTTCCCACATCATGCGAAACGGCTCTCTCGCAGCTGTTCTGACTCAGGCGGCCCGTCGGACCAAGCGTCTCGCGTGTTTACATCCGTTTACGACCTACCCCGCGCCAGTCTCAGCAGACCTCGCAGCCTTCCGCCAGGTGTCAGAGCGTGTATTGGGCGTAAGTATTGATGATCGAACACAGCTCCTCCCGACGCTGCGCGCTGGCAAGTCGGAGGCGGAGATTGCGTGTATGGAGATGGCGATTGCGGGCACGACTGAAGGCTATGCGAATGTGCTTACAATGCTTGCTCCTGGTGTGAACGAAGCGGATGTCGATGCGGCGCTTGCGGCAGGTTTCCGTGCGAAGGGTGCTCCGGAAGCGGCGTACAACTCGATTGTCGGCGGAGGAATCCGCGGTACGGTTTTGCACTACATGGCGAACAATCAGGAGCTGGTTGATGGCGAGTTGGTCGTCATCGATGCCGGCGCATCGTATGAGAATTACGCATCGGATGTCACCCGTACCTTCCCAATAAACGGCACGTTCACCGAGCGCCAGGCGGAGATTTACGATGTGGTGTTGCGTTCGCTGGATGCCGGTATCGCGGCGGCGACAGCAGGTGTGACGAATGGCCATATTGACCGGGTTTGTCGTGCGGTGATTGAGGATGCGGGATTTGGCGATTACTTCCCGCATGGCGCGGGTCATCCACTTGGGCTGGATGTCCACGAGGCGGGCCCGGATGGTCCATTGCTTCCAGGGATGGTGATTACGATTGAGCCTGGGATTTACATTGCTGCGGAGAACATGGGCATCCG
>CAIRTT010000183.1 GCA_903881535.1 uncultured Armatimonadota bacterium | reverse complement strand
GGATCAGGTGGAGCGCCTGCAGGAACATCGTGAAAACCGTCAGTACCTTGCTGGATGTCCGCTTCCGGAGACCATTGAGCTCGTCGCAGACCTGACTGCTGCGATTGACAATGTGAACGGCATCGTGTTCGCCGTTCCTGCTGGCGCACTTAGTCAAATGACCACACAGGTTGTCAACCTCCTAAATGGCAACCTTGGGCCACACATTGGGCCCGTGGCCGTCATCGTCAGCAAGGGCATTAAGGTTGACAGCCTGCTTTTGCCATCCGCTGTCATGGAGCGCGCCGGCTGGACCGGTCGTAGCGTCGTCCTCAGTGGGCCAAACCTCGCGACGGAAGTCGCACAGGATATCCCTGCAGCGGCGGTGGCGGCGTGCCACGATGTCGACACAGCAGCAGCGGTTCAGCGCTGGTTCTGCACGGAACGCTTCCGCGTCTACGCATCCACGGATTGCATCGGTGTCGAAGTCGGCGGCGCAGTGAAAAATGTCCTTGCTGTGGCGGCCGGCATCTCCGATGGCCTTTCCTTCGGAGACAACACAAAAGCTGCCCTCCTGACGCGGGGGCTGGTGGAAATGGCACGTCTTGGCGTCGCGATGGGCGCATCCAAAGATACTTTTTATGGCCTCTCTGGTGTCGGAGACCTGCTCGCAACCGCCGGCAGCCGCCTCAGCCGAAACTGGCGGGTTGGGTATGCGCTTGCGCAGGGGATGCCGCTGACCGATGCGGTGGCTTCTATCGGACAGGTCGCCGAGGGTGTTGAGTCATCCAAAGCGCTCCGAAACCTCTCAAAGCAGCTTGGGGTTGAAATGCCAGTCTGCGATGCCGTCTTTGCGGTGTGCTATGAAAATGTCCAGCCACGCGAAGCGGTCGCCCGCCTAATGGGCCGCTTTGCCGGCATCGAATAGCAAATATTCCCGTGATGTTTGCAGGAATATAGACCCGGCTTCTGCGAAATTGCCGGTGGTTCAGAGGGCACTGTTGCCCTAGAGCTGCACGAGGAAAACCATGAGCAAACAGGTACGCATAGGCATCATCGGCTCCGGGGGCATGGCACGCCACCACATGGGCCAGCTGAAAAACATCGAGGGTGTCGAAGTCACCGCCCTCTGCGACATCAATCCAAGCCAAATCGCACTCGCCAAAGAGACCTATCCGTATCTTCGGAATGCATTTGAGACGCCTGACTACAAAGCGCTGCTTGCCCGCGAGGATGTCGATGCTGTTCAGATCATCACCCCGCACATCCAGCACTTTGATCAGGTGAATGCGGCGATGGATGCCGGCAAGCACATTCTCTGTGAAAAGCCGATGGTCTCCAGCGTCACGGAAGCCCACGCCTTGCTCGAGCGAAACAAGTCGTATGACAAGGTCTTTGCACTGGCCTACCAGCGCCATGCCTTTGGCCAATTTGCCATCATCAAAGACAAAATCGCATCCGGTGAGCTAGGCGCCGTCACCTACATTACCGCGATGCAATGTCAGCACTGGAAAACCGCCGTTGCAGGTACCTGGCGCCAGGACCCAGCCCTCTCGGGTGGCGGTCAGATCAACGATTCAGGTTCACACCTCGTCGACATCATTCTGTGGGTTACAGGGCTTACCGTTGCACAGGTTGCGGCATTCATGGACAATCGTGGCACCCCGGTGGATATCGACTCCGCACTGTCGCTCACATTTACCAATGGTGCGATCGGCAACATTTCCGTTATCGGCGACACTGTAGTGGGCTGGCACGAAGACATCACGATTTACTGCGAGCGTGGCGCCTTCTTCTACCGCAACGGCAACCTGTCATTTGTGGATGAGAACAATGTCCGCACAACCTTGGATGGCGCGACGATTCCGGGAACGCGTAACATTGATGAAGACTTTGTCCAGGTCATCCGTGGCGAGCGCGACACGCCTGCGGCGCCTCCAATCTGCGGGCTGCGCACGATTGAGCTGACCGAGGCCGCGTGGAAGAGCGCTGCGGATGGTGGCCGCCCAGTTCGCATGAACTAGGCTGCGGACACGCAATAAAAATGGCCTCCGGGGATTCCACTGGAGGCCTTTTTGTTGAACGGTTAGACTTCATGATTAAGTGTCTGCGAAGGCACCTGTTGGACGAATGGATTTACATCCGGTAGGGTGGCTTTAGTGAACAATCAGCAGGTGGTGCCAAAATTCTGGAATCCATCCAGGCCTATCGTTGGAATGGTGCACCTTTCCGCTCTCCCCGGGAGCGTTCGTTACCAGCAGTCTCTGGATGTCACCATCGAGCGAGCGCTGCGTGAGGCGGGCCGCTGGGTCAGTGCCGGTGCGGATGCCATCATGGTTGAGAATTTCTTTGATGCACCATTTGCCCTCGAAACGGTTCCCCCGATCACGCTTGCGTGTCTGACGCGCTGTGCTGCGGCATTGCGTGCCGCGTATCCTGACATCCCACTTGGTATCAACTGTCTCCGCAACGATGGACCTGCGGCAGTGTCTATCGCCCACGCGGTGGGTGCTGAGTTTGTGCGCATTAATGTCTATGTCGGGGCAGCGGTCACCGATCAGGGAATTGTCCAGGGGCAGGCGCGAGCTGTGCAGCTGCTCAAGTCCCAGCTCGGGGCGAATATCCGCATCTGGTCGGATGTCTTTGTCAAGCACGCCAGCCAGCTTGGCGGAGCAGATATACGCATCGAGGACCACGCCAAGGATGCGGTTTACCGCGGGCTCTCGGATGGCCTGATCGTCAGCGGGACCGGGACAGGTTTTGGTGTGGACACGGTGGACATCGAGCGCGTGCGGGCTGCCGTTCCAAATGCCTTGATTGCGGTTGGCAGCGGCTACACCCCAGCAACGGCTGCAGCGCTTGAGGCCGCCGGGGCCACTGCGGTGATTGTTGGGACAGGGGCAAAGTATGGCGGGGATGTTACCCGCGAAGTCGATGCCGGTTTGGCAATGCAGTGTGTGGATGCATGGCGCTTGGCCTGCAGTGAGTCAAAATGAGCATCAGTAAAAAGCTTCGTCAATGGGTTTTAGCCGGTTATGAAGAGCCGGAAGGCTTTTACGAAACTGAGAAAGAAGTTGAAGCACACCACCACACGCATTCGTGGTGGAAGGTGATGTGTCTAACGGGCGTCGACTATTTTTCGACACTCGGTTACCAGCCAGGTATTGCAGCGCTCGCGGCGGGGGCACTTTCGCCGATAGCCACGATGGTGCTGGTTTTGCTAACCCTGTTCGGTGCGCTTCCGATGTACAAGCGGGTCGCAAAGGCCAGCCCGCATGGCGATGGCTCCATCTCGATGCTGGCCGGGTTGCTGCCCTATTGGTATGGCAAGCTCTTTGTGCTCTCTCTGATTGGCTTTGCAGCGACAGGGTTTATCATCACGATCACGCTCTCTGCGGCGGATGCGACAGCGCACATCGTTGAAAACCCGATGATGCCACACGGGATGGAACATTGGGCCGTTCTTATTACGCTGGTTCTGATTGGTCTCCTCGGTGCGGTCTTCCTCAAGGGCTTCAATGAAGCGATTGGCATTGCAGTCGCACTTGTTGCCATTTACATCGTGATGAACTGTATTGTCGTCGGCCAGGGAATCATGCAGCTGGTTCAACATCCAGACCTGATCTCTGGATGGCAATCCCGCCTCTTTCAGACATTCCCAAGCATCGACAAAATGGCAATCGCTGCCGTAATTGTCTTCCCGCAGCTGGCGCTTGGTCTGTCGGGATTTGAGACAGGCGTTGTGGTGATGCCACTTGTAAAGGGTGATCCAACCGATAACAAAGAAGAGCCTGCTGGGCGGATTCGAAATGCAGGGAAGCTGCTCACCGTCGCGGCGGCTCTCATGAGTGTGCTCCTGATTGGCAGCTCCACCGTTACGACGATGCTGATCAAGCCTGAAATGTTCCAAAAGGGTCACGAAGCCTATGGCCGTGCGCTCGCATACATGGCGCATACGTATCTTGGCGATAAATTTGGAACCGCCTACGACATCATCACCGTTTTGATTCTCTGGTTTGCTGGCGCATCCGCGATGGCGGGTTTGCTGAACATTGTCCCTCGGTACCTCCCACGCTATGGGATGGCGCCTGAGTGGACGCGGGCTGTGCGTCCATTGGTGATGATCTTTACCGGAATCTGTTTCCTGGTGACAGTGGCTTTCAAGGCAGATGTCGAAGCGCAGGCAGGGGCATATGCAACGGGTGTTCTGGCATTGATGCTCTCTGCAACCGTTGCGGTAACGCTGAGCGCCTGGCGACGTAAGGAGCGCGGTGCACTCATTGGCTTTTCAATCGTCACGGTGATTTTCACGTATACCCTCATCGTCAATATCATCGAGCACCCGGAAGGCCTCCGCATCGCGAGTCTCTTCATCGCCGGGATCGTGTTTATTTCTGTGATCAGCCGTCTCTGGCGTGTCACTGAGCTCCGTGTCTCCGGGGTGCATTTCGATGACGAAGCGCGCCGGATGATTATGGAAATGTCGAGGCAGGGGGAGATTCGGTTTATCGCAAATCATCCCG
Organism: uncultured Armatimonadota bacterium; assembly: GCA_903881535.1. Taxonomy (GTDB): domain Bacteria; phylum Armatimonadota; class Armatimonadia; order Armatimonadales; family Armatimonadaceae; genus CAIRTT01. Next base: position 674 of record CAIRTT010000183.1, on the reverse strand, counting down.
ACACGCAGGATGTCGATGAGTACTCAGTGGCATCCCGCAAGGCTGCTTGGGTCCATCACTTTGCCGAAGAGGAGCGCTGGGCATTTCTTGAAGTGAATGTGCAGGATGCATCCAATTTCAGCGGTGACATGGTTGTCCGCGGGGTGGATGTCAGTGGGTTCTGGGTCCTGCGCTGTGATGGCGTTGCGGTACCAAATGCGATTGCCGCATTGTTGCTTGAGGTCTCTAAAATGTCCAATGGCCGACGACCTCACGTCTACTTCAACTGGATTGAGAGCAGTCCACTGGCGTTTCTAGGGAAGTTCCTGCTGTCTGGGCAAGGGGATGTTGCTCCATTGACGCACGAGATACTCCGCAGGGCCGTCAAGGATCCGAATGAGCGTCCTGTAGTGCACGCTGCTGGTTAAGGCGTCTAACTCTGTTGGTCTGGCGATGCTTTGAGCTCGGTGTATTTTGCGGATGACCCTTTGGCGAGCTCTACTGGGTATTTTGCGGCGTTGCGCTCCATTTTGCGGGTGAACGCCGCTTCGACATCGATGCCTTGATCATGGGCGAGCAGCAGCGTGTAGTAAAGAACATCCGCCAGCTCATCCCCGAGGGCTTCCTTGTTCTCCGCAAGCTTTGCATCGAGTGCATCGCCATTCTTCCACTGCATCAGCTCAAGGACTTCTGTG
>CAIRTT010000182.1 GCA_903881535.1 uncultured Armatimonadota bacterium | reverse complement strand
GTGGCGATGTCATACCAGCGCACAGCGACACGGCTGTTGATACCGACGGCATGGGATGTGACCAGCTGGCCACCCCGCCAGGCGGCGCCGTAAAGGCGACCATCCCCGCCATCAACGGTCTGCCCACTTGTGCTCGCGGCCGTCGCCGGAGGATCAACCCAGGCGGCTACGGCCTGAAGTCGCGTGACCATGGTTGGGGTCGTGGTGATGTTCCGAATGGCCACCATTTTGTGGAAGTCATTGTTAAAGGAGCCGATACCGTAGAGCACGGATGTCGTTTCACCCAGCATTTCCGCGTACTGGATCGTGATGATCTGGTTATCCTGAAAGGTGGTGGTGTTTGCGGCGCCGCCTGATAGAAGTGCTGCAGATGGAAGAACGATGCTGGCTGTTGTGCGCCACGCGTTATCGGCAAAGCCAAACATATTCCCACTGATGACATAGCCATCCTGGTTGTAACCAAAACCCGGGTAGTCCAACCAGCAATCCACGCCGCCAACATTCAGCGTGCCTTCGAGGCGATAGCGGTGCCAGGTTCCATTTGGATCGCCATCATCCGAGATGGCCACCAGTACCTTACTGATCTGTGGGGATGTACTTTTTTCAAGGACAACCATCACGTAGCGGTCGTTGAAGCGGTCATAAATGATCTTGGGGTCAAACAGGGTTGTGGAGACGGCCACACCGTTGAAGAGTGTCTGAAAGGTCTGTTCCAGCTGCTTTGTGCCCGTTTTTGTGTAAATGGCAAACGAGCTATTGACGACTTCCACGATATGGGATGGACCAACCGCGATATCGGCATCTGGTGGATACCAACCATTCATCGTCATCCCGGCAAACTGCGCTCCAGGATTTACCGTAGCAGAGAGCTTATCGATCGCTCCCACAGGGAGGTTGGACTTTTCGCCACCGGGAAGTGGCTTACGAACCGGATTTTCTGGAGGTGTTTGCAGCGGGATGGGACGTGTGTCGATCGCGGGAAAGAACGAGCGGGTATCGATGTTGGATGCCCGGATACCTTGTTCCGTCTTTGTAGCAGGGATGACAGTGTCCTGCTGCGCCTGCTGAGCAGCAGCTGGGCGCAAAGAGAGGCTGAGAAGCAGTCCAAATCCGATGATGGTTTTCCAAGTCAACATACGCATCCCCTGTTTTGCAAAGCCCGCTGCATTTGCAGCTTGCCATTACGTGCCGTTGCAAGCATCTTACCTATGATTCACATCATCGGTAAACATATAGGTAAGCAACAGCAGGTGTGTCAAAGTCATCAAGCGTATCGGGGTCAGCACCAAGAGATTTATTTTCTTTGGGGGATGGCGTTACAGCGTCGAGCCGTCGTCGATATCAAATTCTAGCGCCAACGCATCCACATCAATCAGTTCATCAAACTCATTTGGATCAGACTCGGGCTCGAGCTGCTTTGCCATCGCCTCGTTTACCTGCGACGCAATCGTCGGCATTTCCGTCAGAAATGGACTCGGCCCAAGCGCCTTATCGTTGTGATACGTCGGCCACGACATCACAAGCCACTCCTTCGCACGCGTCACCGCAACATACGCCACGCGACGTTCTTCATCGAAGGAATCTGCCGTACATTCGCCATCGATGTACCGAAGGCACCTATGGTGTGGCAAGATCAAGAACGCAAAACCAATCACATGCACAAGGCGCCACTCAAGTCCCTTTGACTTGTGGATGGTCATGATCTGCACCGCATCCATGGCACGCGCAGACTCGCCAAATTTACGTAGCTGACCACCACAAAAGCTTAGAAATGCCTCTACCGAATGAAAGCGACTCGCAAACTTGATGAGTTCATCGAGGTTTTCCATGCGGCTCGAGCCCTCGCCGTCATCCTCAAGGTCG
>CAIRTT010000181.1 GCA_903881535.1 uncultured Armatimonadota bacterium | reverse complement strand
GAAGACGTATTCCCACGGCAGCTGCTTTGTTGGACGGGACTCAATCAATGTGAGGTTAATGTCGTGCGCATCGAGAGCCGCCATCGCGCGCATCAGGGCTCCTGCCCGATGCTGTACTGAGAAGTAAATGCTCGTCTTGTCACGCCCGCTTGGCTGCGGCTGGTTCTCACCGATGACCAAAAAGCGTGTTCGGTTGTGTGCTGAATCCTCAATATGAGCAGCGACCACTGTTAGGCCATGAATCTCGGCAGCGATGTCGGTTGTGATACATGCAGACTCAAGGTCATCGGCTGCCAGCTGCGCCGAGCGGGCATTGGATGTCGTCTCTATTATCTCAATGCGCTGGAGGTTGTCACGGAGCCAGTTACGGCACTGCGCGGATGCCTGTGGATGGGCGTAGAGTCGCTTGACGGATGTAATGTCATCCGACTTGGTAGCCAAGTAATGCGAAACCTGTACGTAGACCTCAGCGCAGATACGTGCCTTGCCTTGCGCAAAGAGGTCAAGGGTAAGAGGAACAATCCCCTCTGTACTGTTCTCAACAGGAACAACACCGTATTCAGCATCGCCCCGTTCGACTTTCGCAAACACATCGCTTATCGTCTGAACCGGAATAAACTCAGCGCTGTTACCGAACTTGTCCCGCGCCGCGCGGTGGCTAAATGTACCTTCAGGACCAAGGTAGGCAATTCGCATCGATGCTTCCAGCGCACGACTCGCAGAGATAATCTCGCGAAAAATCGCCTTTACGGCATCTCCTGAAAATGGCCCAGGATTGTTTGCCAGCAGTCTCTCAAAAATTTGCACTTCACGGTCTGGGGCAAAAAACTGCCCTGCCGTACGTGTTTTCCCGAGGCCAATCTCCTGAGCGAGCTTGGCACGATCTGAGAGAAGATTTAGGATTTGGTTATCGATAGCATCGATTTTTTGACGTAATTCACTAATTGACATGAAGGCATTTCCACTCTTGATGAGTGTCCGATTTTATCACCGGGCCTGCAAGCACAAGCGAAGGGACGGCTAACAAGCGGATGATTTGATAGGATGAACGGGAAATAAGTATGCCAGACTGGTTTAAACGTAGTAAATCACCCGAGGTACCAGAGGGTGCTTTTGTCAAATGCACAGGCTGTAACGCCATCCTGGTAACCAAGGATTTTGAGCGTGACAACAAAGTATGTCCGCGCTGTGCCTATCATCATCCGTTGTCAGCAAACGAGCGAATCGCGATGCTTGCCGATGAGGATTCGTTTGTGGAATTTGGCAATGACATTGCAGCAATAGACCCACTAACATTTCCTGGCTATGCACAAAAGTTAATTGCTGGACATGGCGAAGAAACTGGACGGAACGATGGGTTGGTCACAGGCCGCGCATCGATTAGCGCGCGTCCTGTTGTGCTTGCCATCTCAGACTTTCAATGGGGCCGCCTGGCAGGAACGATGGGCTCAGTCTTCGGCGAGAAGTTTGCCTTGGCTGCCGATGTTGCCCTTGCAGAAAACCGTCCGCTGATAACGTTTTGCGCAAGCGGTGGTGCCCGGATGCAGGAGGGACTTGTCTCTCTAATGCAAATGGCCAAGACAAGCCATGCCGTTGCTAAGCTGCGCGATGCAAACATCCCCTACATCGTTGTCCTAACACACCCAAGCACTGGCGGTGCTGTCGCGAGCTATGCTTCTCTAGGCGATGTCATCTTTGCAGAACCCGGTGCCACAGTGGCTCTTTCCGGTGAGCGTGTTGCCGCGCAGGCGCAGACACAGAAGGTTCCTGCGAACTACCGGACCGCCGAGTTCGCGTTGGAACACGGAATGATCGACCGCGTGGTGCACCGACGGGATATCCAGTCATACATCACACGCACACTGCTGTTCATGCAGTCCCCATCCAAGTAGGATAAACCATGGAAGACATGACCATCATCGAGTTTGAAACCTTCCTGGTTGAACTTGATAAAAACATTGCAAAGCTGAAGTCTCTCGCGGCCCGGGAAGGCGATACGGCTGCATCCAATGAAGCAAAACAGCTCACCAAAGAGCGTGCTCAGCTTGTAGAGAAGTTCTTTCGCAAGCTGACCGCATGGGATAAAGTCCTCCTCGCCCGCCACAAAGACCGTCCGTACACATTGGACTATGTTGCAGCGCTCTGTGATGATTTTCTTGAGCTACACGGCGACCGTGCGTTTGGAGATGATGGCGCTGTGGTGGGTGGGTTTGCTCGCATGGCTGGCCGTTCCTTGATGCTGATCGGTCAGCAAAAGGGACGCGATCTCAAAGAACGTCAACGCAGAAACTTTGGCTATATGAAGCCCGAAGGTTACCGTAAGGCCCTGCGCCTTATGGAAATGGCAGAACGCTTCAGCAGACCAGTCCTTACTTTTATTGACACGCCTGGCGCAGACCCCAATGTCCCTTCCGAACAGCGAGGCATCAGTGAAGCCATCGCGCGCAACTTGCGCGAGATGAGCGTCCTGAAGACACCTACGGTTGCGGTTGTCGTCGGCGAAGGCGGCTCCGGTGGAGCACTTGGCCTCGCCGTTGCAGACCGTGTCTTAATGCTGGAACACAGCTTTTATTCGGTGATCGCACCAGAAGGCTGTGCATCGATTCTCTACCGGGATGCTACCCGCGGGGCAGATGCAGCAAAAGCGATGCGCGTGACCGCGCAGGATGCACTTGAGCTTGGGCTGATTGATGAAATTATTCCAGAGCCGCTTGGTGGTGCACATTTGGATATTGCAACAACTGCAGAAAACCTCGAGCAAGTGGTGAGTAAACATCTGGATGCTTTGACCGCTCTGTCCATTGACGATCTGCTTGAACAGCGTGGCAAGCGCCTCCGGGCACTTGGAAAGTTCGAAATCAGCGTCGAACGCTGGAGAACTGCCGGTTAAATCCCGAAATCTTGACTAGGTTCCTCTGAGGAATGTAGAATGCAACGTCGTCGGATTGTGAGAATCCCATTGCACAGTACCGGGTAGGCCGGTTTCCGACGCAGGAGGCAACGTATCAATAACCGTGATCCACGCGGATTCTTCCGCGATCGTGACTTAGGTCCTCGCATCAATGAGCGCATTCGAGTGCGTGAAATCCGTGTCGTCGATGCAGACGGCAACCAAATGGGTGTGATGACACCCCGTGAGGCTCTGGACATCGCCCGTGAGCGAGGGCTAGACCTGATTGAGGTTGCAGCCAATGCAGTGCCGCCGGTATGCCGGATTATGGATTACGGCAAGTTCAAGTACGAACAAGGCAAGCGTGACCGTGACAATGCCAAAAAGCAACGTCAATCGGAAATGAAGGCCATTACGCTGCGCCCTGTCACGGACACACACGACCTCAATATCAAGATTCGTAACATCATCAAGTTTTTGAGTTGTGGCGACAAGGTCAAGGTAACCGTACGCTTCAAGTCACGTGAGCTTTCACACCCTGAATTTGCGCTTGAAAACCTCCGTAAAATCACTGAAGCGGTCGTTGCCGATGGCATGGGACTCCTAGAACGGGAGCCATTGACCGAAGGCAAGCAGATGATTATGATCCTTGCGCCAAGCCGTGAGGCTATCCGTAAGGCAACCATCGAACGCGAGCGCCAAGCTGCTGAAAAGGCTGCACGTATTGAACGTCGCGGTATTCCAGATGCTGATGGAAACTATCCAGCGCCGGATGAAGACGACGAAGATGAAGAAATCGACGACGACGACGACGACACCGACGATGATGATGAGGATGACGACGACGACGAAGAAGTCGAAGCGTAATCATTTTCAGAACCCATATATGGAGAAGGACCCCGCAGAAATGCGGGGTTTTTCTGTTACGAGGAGGCTATCAAACGGGATGACTCTGACCGCTCAACGATCATCCACCCAAAAGCCGCCAGTAAACATAAAACGCCTAGTCCAAACCAAACTGACATCCAGCCGGCATTCCTAGCGACACCTTGATCCGACCATCCGTAACGCATCGGGTTTGGATACACCTGCTAACTCAAGCTCGGACAGCCACATCGGGCGAACAACGCTGAGCCCTACTCGGCAGAGATAAAACGCGAAGTACCCAATCGCACATGCGACTGTAATCACACGTTTCCTTGCGCAAAAAGACTAGCCGGTTACGAGTGCGGGGATATGGTTGATGTTGGGAACAATGTGGGTTGGCAGATACGGAGCAAGCTGCTCGAGTGTATGCGACCCTTCCGTGACCGCAATCACCCATCCACAGCCCGCTGCTTGCCCTTCCTGAATATCGGAAGGCGTGTCCCCTACCTTCGCCACGGTTTGTACATCCGTGATGCCTGTGCGGGCCATCGCTTCAAGGACCAAGTCTTTTTGTGGGCGACCATGCGCGACTTCATCGCTGGCCACGGTGGCATCGAGGAGCTCTGCCCATCCGAGACGTTCTACGATGGCATCCACGATGGAGCGTGCAAACCCAGTGTCGAGCGCAACCTTGATTCCCGCCAAGCGGAGTGCTGCGAAGACTTCCTCTGCACCAGAAATGGCCGCGACATCCGGGCTGGTTCGGTAATGATCTACCATCGCGTTTTCAAAGTCGACATAGACCTTTGCAACAGAAATGTCTCCATGTCCACGTACCAACTTCCGAATGGCATCGGGTTTTGGGAGGCCCATCACTTCGTTAACATCATCAAAGGTGACGGTGACTCCGTAGCCTGCCAGCGCAGTCCTAAGGGCGCGATTGACGACGCCTTCGCCATCCTGAACCGTGGTTCCCGCCATATCGAATACAACCAGCTTACATGCCATTATTTCAGCCCCTGTAGAACATTACGGACATTTTCATCACCGACACCCATCGACAGCGTCATACCTGCCCCGCCAAAACCATTTACGACAGTCACATTGGAAACGGGAGTTTCGACCAACCACGGCGCGCGCGGATTCTTAAGATAGACGCCGGTCCAGCGCTCGGAAATTACCTTTGTTGGCACCGCGAAGAATGTAGCAAGGTAATCGAGGATTAGGTCATCTACTTTAGTTTCGGAGAATGGCATCACCTGATCGCCATATTCGTGCGAATCCCCGATGGTCAAAGCAGTCGTTTTTGCCTGTGATAGAAGCACATGGATGCCATTTGCCAGCTGCTCGGGCCACTCCTTCGCGTAGCGTGCCTTCAATGCTGGCAGCGTTGGACACTCGGAAAAGCTCTCGTAATGGGTTAATGTGAGCCCCGCAGCGAGCATCGGACCGAGGTCGAATCCCGGAAGTGCCTCGGTACGCATCATTTGTAGCTTACAAGGCACAAGTCCAGCGGCATCGAGAACGCCAGGAAACAGATTCCGGATGTCATGTCCAGAACAAACGAATGTATGGCGTGCTTTCAGCGTTTCACCGGATGCGAGGGAGATGGTCCCATCATCTGAAATGCCGAGGGCCGTCTGTCCAAACATCAGCGTCACGCCATGTGCATTTGCTAAATGTCCAGGAATTTCCCTGATGACAACACGGGGATCAACCTGTAGCTCGGATGCGCTATACAGTCCGCCTCGGAGTCCGTTTTGGACGAGACAGGGCGACATTTTTAGACATTCAGCCCCATCCACCCACTTGACTATTTCATCATCGACAGCCGCGAGGTATTCGTGAACAACCTGCGCTTCGTCATCGCGGTAGCAGACATGGAGTGACCCGGTTTCCTGGTGCCAGACACCGCTTTCCCTCAGGAGACCATGCCAGATATTGCGGCTCTTGGTCGCGATGTCACGGCGGTAGCCAATGGGTTGTCCAACGGGCCAAAGCATCCCGAAATTCCGAATGGATGCTCCTTGCGCGTAGACATTCCGTTCGATCAGAACAACTTTTCCGCCGGGCCCAAGCTGCCTTGCGGCAGCGTAAGCGTGCGCAAGCCCGATAACCCCACCACCGATAACAGCAATATCAAACGATGCCATACGTTATGCCGCCTTGACCTTACGGTCTGTCTTGATTTGCATCATCCAGAAGACAAAGGCAACGACTGCTCCAGCGACCGCTGTAAATGCCAGAAAACTAAATGCCTTGTCCCAGCCTTTGGTTGACATTTCGGCAATCTTCTGCCCAGAGAAGTAACCTGCGAGATAACCAAAGCCATCGATGATTCCGCTTGCCGTTGCGCCGCCTCTACGACCGCCAAACATCAGCGCAACTGCACCTGCGAGGTAGGAGTAGGGCGCGAGAAGAGTAAATCCGATGGCAGCCACAATCCAGACGGCGATACTGCTTCCGCTCTGTTGGGATGCCAAGAAAAACAGCAAGCCTGCGGAGCAGACGAGCCCGCTAAACAGAATCATCCCCTTACCAACATGCCCCAGTCGGTCTCCAAAGATACCTGCGATGATAACGGCAACTCCACCAAGGGCTGGGAACCATGCGGATTGGCTTGCCGCTTGGTCTTTTGTCATGCCAATCTGTTCCACAAAGTAGGTTGGTGACCATTCATTGAACGTGTCACGGCAAAGGGTCAGAACGAATGAGAGCAGGCAGACGCACCAGAATGCAGGTGACTTCACCAACGGCAGCACAGTGTCCCAGACGCTGGCTTTGCCAACATCCCCGGCATCCTCACCGTAGACACTGAGCGGGTCCGTCGCCGGAACGTAGTCTTTTGGCTTATCACGCAGAAAGATCGCCGAAACGACAAAGACGGCACCAACAAGACCAGCAGCGATGAAGTAAAGGGTCTGCCAGGCAATTCCGCGGCTGAAGATTTCGCCGTAAACACGCCGCGCGAGTGCATCACCGAAGAGATAGGACAGTGACAGAATTCCGACAGCGACTCCGTAGCGAGTGTATGGAAACCACTTGGATGCCATGTTCATCATCCCAGGCCAGCCAAGGGATTGCAGCAACCGGTTGAGCACCCAGGCAGTGGTGAAGATTGGGAGGGTTGCCCCGGATGCGAACATCACAGTAGCAAGCACCGCCCCAATCATCCCCACAAGCATATTCGTTCGCCCGCCGAAGCGGTCACCGATGGCACCGGCGATGAACTTACCAAACGCGTAGCTAAGCGTCCCCCAGGTGGCGATCACGCCGAGGGCTTGCTTTGCAGCATCCTTTGTCATCCCCTGCGAAACAAGGTCATCGATAATCGATGGCTTTGCAACGCTGAAGTTGGCCCGGCAGAAGTAGTAGCCAGTGTAGCCGAGTACAAGCAGGACAAGGGTCAGAACCTGCCCTTGTGTCCATTTGGCTCCAGCCGTGTCGTTGGTCTTCATTCAAAACTCCTGAGGGGATGACAATGATGTCAGATGGGATTACTTGGGCTCGCCAAGAGGTGTTGTGTAAGCGCACGTAATACCACCATCCACGAGGAAGGTGGCTCCCGTGACAAAGCTAGCTTCATCGGATGCAAGGAAGAGCACTGCATTTGCAATCTCTTTTGCTTCGCCGAAGCGTCCCATTGGCACATGGACAAGGCGGCGCTGACGCTTCTCTTCGGTATCGAGGTACTTCATCAGGAGCTCGGTGCGCAGTGGTCCGGGGCAGAGTGCATTGACGCGGATGTTTTCACGTGCATGTATCGCCGCGAGCTCCTTGGACATCGACAGAACGGCGCCCTTTGAGCTGGTGTATGCAAGCTGCGGGGTCGCGGCGCCAAGGATGGCAACAAACGACGCCGTATTGATGATGGTTCCGCCGCCGTTGCGGCGAAGCGCGGGGATACCGTACTTGCATCCCAGGAAGACTCCCTTAACGTTGACATCAAATGTCAAATCCCAGACATCTTCCTCTGTGGTGACGGCATCATCATCCTGAGAATGCGAGATACCTGCATTGTTGAACAGAATGTCAAGCTTGCCGTAGGTCTGTTCGGCGGTGTCGACCATAAGTTTTGCATCGGCGGCTTTGCTAACATCGACCTTTACTGCAACCGCTTCTCCGCCGGCGGCTACTACAAGCGCGACAGTTTCTTCAGCACTCGCGAAGCCAAGGTCTGCAACAACAATTTTTGCACCTTCCGCCGCAAATCGCAGGCAGGTTTCCCGGCCGATTCCGCTTCCACCACCCGTAACGATGGCAACTTTACCTTCAAGACGCATACTAAATCTTCCTTACTGACTCTAGGTTATTCTCAGACATTCAATGTTAAGCGAGAGCTCGATGGGCATCACCGCTTTGTAGATATTCGCACGTTGCGTAAGCCGATTCAGGCACGTTCGAAGTAGCGCTGTCTCTCCCAGTTGGTGACAACAGCATCGTACTTTTCCTGTTCAACCTGAACAAAGCGGAGGTAGTGCGCATGGACATCGGCGCCGAGCGCTTCCTTGGCAAAATCGCTATTCGCAAAGGCATCGATGGCTTCATACGATGTCTTAGGAATCTGGGGAAGCTCACGTGCTGCGTAGACATCTCCATCGAAGGCTGCCGGTGGCTCGATTTTGTTGCGAATGCCATCGAGTCCCGATGCAAGGGATGCTGCATATGCCACATAAGGGTTTGCATCTGCGCCGGGGAGGCGGCACTCCACCCGCAGGCTGGAATCGCTACCGACGACGCGGAAGCCAGCGGTACGGTTGTCTGCGCTCCATGCAAGTGATGTTGGAGCCCACGAGCGCGATTGGTAGCGCTTGTAGCTTGCCGGATATGGCGCATAGCAGACTGCCATTTCCCGTGCGTGCTTTATCCATCCACCAAGGAACCATCGGAACTCATCGGAGCCGACCACTGGGCCAAATGGGACATTTCCTTTGAACAGCGATGTTCGGTCCCCTTTATTCCAGAGGCTTAGATGGAGGTGTGCACTTGAGCCGGTGTGGTCATGGTGCCATTTGGCCATAAAGGTGAGAGAGCGCTTTTGTGCTGCCGCGACCTCTTTTGCTGCGTGTTTGTAGAGGAGGTTACGGTCCGCCTGCTCGAGGACTTCACTGAACTTAAGGTTGAGTTCCTGCTGCCCAAAACCGGCTTCCCCTTTGGTGAATTCCACCGGGACAGCACTTGAGTCAAGGACATGGCGGAGGCGGGACATAATGGGCTCATGCCGGGTGCCTTTCAGGATGTGATAGTCCTCTTGGTAGCGGCCACTTGGCGTAAGGTCATGAAATCCCTTTTGCTCGGCTTCTTCGAATGATTCATCAAAGAGGGTGAGCTCGTACTCGGAGCCGCCTTTTGCTGTGTAGCCCATCGCGGCAGCTTTTGCGAGCTGGTCACGGAGCATCTGGCGCGGGGACATCGGTACGGGCTTGTGCGTCCGTGGATCCAAGAGGTCACAGAGGACGATGGCTGTCTTCTCTTCCCATGCGGCGATTCGGAGTGTGGCAGGGTCAATCACGGCATGGAGGTCGCCGTAGCCACGCTCCCAATTTGCAAAGTCATAGCCAGAAACCGGGTCCATTTCCATGTCGCAGGCAAGGACATAGTCACAAATATGCCATCCGCTCTCAGCGACATTGTTTAGAAAATAGTCCACAGGCGTCCGCTTCCCGAGAAGGCGGCCGTAGAAATCGGGGATAACGATCAGGACAGTGTCAACTGTCCCGTGGAGTGCTGCATCCGCGAGCGACTCGAGTGTCAAGCGACCATGGTTCGACATATTTGTCTCCTAAATCGTACGAACAAAGACTGTTTTGACTTCGGTGTATGCATCGAGGGCAGACTTACCAAGATCCCGCCCGACACCACTTTCTTTGAAGCCACCGAAAGGCAGCTCGGTGTGCACACTGTTGCTGCAGTTGATAGACAGGACGCCAGATTCAACGGCGCGTGCGACACGGAGTGCTTTAGAAATATCCCGCGTCCATACAGACCCTGACAGACCAAACCGTGTGGCGTTGGCAAGTTTGATTGCAGCTGCTTCATCGGTGAACGGAACCAGAATCGTCACCGGCCCGAAGACTTCCTCTTGAAAAATTTCGCTGGATACTTCAGCGCCTTCAAGGACGGTTGGTGGATAGTAGGCCCCGGGTGCATCGGCTGCTGGCATCACGCCACCGGTCAAAATGGTTGCGCCTGCGGCAACGGCACGCGTCACAAATGCGTGGACATTGTCCCGATGTTCACGGGAGATGAGGCAGCCCATTTCCGCACCTGGTTCATCCATGACGCCAACCTTTGTCGCGGCAACATTGGCGACAAATTGAGCTTTGAAGTCATCGTATATGGAGGCTTCTACGAGATGGCGGCTCCGTGCGCAGCAATCCTGTCCAGCATTTCCAAGGAAGGAACCGTATGAGCCAGCTGCTGCGGCGATGTCGGCATCGGCGAAGACGACACTTGGCGACTTCCCACCAAGCTCGAGCGTGACACGCTTCAGCGTTTCGGTCCCAGAGCGCATCACAGATTTGCCGGCACTGGTCGAGCCGGTAAAGGAAACCTTTCGGATATCCGGATGCGCTGAGATTGCCTTACCAGCATCATCCCCACCGGTCACGACGGAAAGGACACCATCCGGGATACCGGCTTGCGTAGCGAGCTCAGCCAGCAGTAGCGCGGTTAACGGAGTTGCTGGCGCGGGCTTTAAAATGGCGACATTACCCGCAGCAAGGCAAGGAGCAAGCTTCCATGTGGCAATTAGAAGAGGGAAATTCCAAGGCACAATCAGGCCGCAGACACCGATGGGTTCACGGAAGGTCATACCGATGCCATCCGCTCGGTTGGTGAGCGTTTCACCCGTTTGTAAGGCAATAGCCCCAGCAAAGTACTCGAAGACACGTGCCGCGGCTCCGACTTCCCATTCGGCATCCCCCATTGGCTTGCCAGCATTTCGGGCCTCGATGTTGGCAAGGCTGGCCATGTTTTCGCGGATGAGAGCTGCAAGGCGCAGGAGAACTGCCCCGCGTTCGGCAGGCGTTTTCCCCGACCAACGCTTGTCAGCTATTGCCACGAGACCTGCTCCGACTGCGGCATTGACATCGGATTCAACGCATTCGGCTACCGTTGCGAGATGCAAATCAGTTGCGGGCTCAATCAGTCGCCGAGTTGCTCCGCTAATTGCAGGCACAAACCCACCTGGTCCAAACCAAACATTATCTCGCATAGCGTGTGGCTCCTGATCGCTGCATAAGGCATGCGCGGCGTACATTAGATGGCCTTAATAATAACAGGATGACGCGTCAAAGGCATT
>CAIRTT010000180.1 GCA_903881535.1 uncultured Armatimonadota bacterium | reverse complement strand
TTGCGGTTGTGAGAACATTGATTTCATTGCTTAGCGGTCCTGTAAGTCATCAGTAATGCTTTTCACCGTTCCCTTTGCGCCACGCGGATTCCTGCCGGTGTGCGGATCCGATGGGCGGTTTGGCACGTTTAGAGCAAGCGTGAGTCGGACGCGAATAAAGGAATCAGAGGCTTCATCGTTGTAACAATGCGTATGATTTCCCGTACTGTGCTCTGTAGTTTTGCTCTCGCATCGCTTCTGTTTGGCAGTGTCGCGGCACACGCGCAGCGACCTGCCCAAGGACCGATTTCCCGTGATGTGATCCAGCCGGAGAAGTTGGGCTACCGACTGGTATGGGAGGATGAGTTCAACGGAACAAAGCTCGACACGACGAAGTGGAGCCACCGAGGGCTTGGCGCGCGTGCAATTGCAGTTGTGAGTGAGGATGCTGTTGAAGTCAAGGATGGCTACATTTATCTCTGGGCAAAACGGGATGCGGCGGGCCGGATGCTGGGAAGTGCGATCGGCACCGAGCAGACATTTATGTCACGCTATGGTTACTACGAATGCCGGGCACAAGTCCAAAAGTCATGGGGACAGTGGGGTGCATTCTGGCTGCAGTCAACGCAGATTTCGGCTGGCGAGGACCCGGCGGTCTACGGTGCTGAAATCGATGTCATGGAGTGCTTCCGCAAGCTAGGTCCAGACATTATCTCGCACAATGTGCACTGGGCATATGGACCAAATCAGAAGAGTACCCGCGGGATGCAGTCAACGCTCAAGGGGCTTGGAACTGGGTTTCATACGTATGGCGTTGAGTGGACTCCAGAGAAGTACACATTTTATGTGGATGGCATGAAGTTCTATGAAGTCGCGCAAGGTATCTCCAAAATCAAGGAATACATGATCCTGAGCATGGAGTATCCCGGCAACATGCAAGATATGGTGCGATCGATTTTACCGGATGCGATGATTGTGGACTACGTCAGAGTTTGGCAAAAGCCAGGCGTGAACTAAGAGTAGTTTTCTTTTCAAGCCAAGTGACATTTTGTCTAAGAGGTACGCGGACAAAGCCCGAAGTTTGTGGACTACGTCAGAGTTTGGCAAAAGCCAGGCGTGAACTAAGAGTAGTTTTCTTTTTTTCTTTGGGGTGTTTCTAACCAGTTAAAAGGAAAGAGCAGCAAATTTGGACTACGTCAGGGTTTGGCAAAAGCCAGGCGTGAACTAGTTAGCCTTTTTGTTTCCTGCAATAGAAGAAGTTTTTCTTTTTTCTCTTCGAAGGCCTCAACTTTTTAGACTGTGGACTACGTCAGGGTATGGCAAAAGCCAGGCGTGAACTAGTTTGTTTCGCGTCTCATTCAGATAAAAAGTAGTGCTTTTTGGGGATGACATCAACCACACACGGGGTGGTAGAACAGCTGGTTTGCCAAAATCCCACGACCTAAGTCCTACTCTGCCGGATGGCCCATTTGCAAGCCCTTGGATGTGCATATTCATCAACAATTCACTTTCCCATGAGAAGATAGTTGAACGCGATGAACATCCTGAAGGCATTCCAGCGGCCAAAAACAATCCCGTATCAGTTTCACTACGAGGGGATTTTGGGGACGAGCGCATCGCTGCGGTTTGATTGTTTGGATGCCGATCTGGCCGAGATAGCCTGTAAGCTTGCTCTCGAACATATCGCCCAGCTTGAAAACATTTTTAGTAGCTACAACCCGAACAGTACGCTAATGCAATGGCATGGAACCCAAACCCTTCCATGCGAGCTCGCCTCTGTTTTGGATAATGCCGAGGACTGGCGCATCAGAACACGTGGCGCGTTTGCTCCGGGCGTCACCCACCCCAATGCCTGCTGGGAAAAGCTGGACGAATCCACTTATAAACGTCTGGATGTTCCTCCCTTTACCCTAAACGCCATTGCCAAAGGCGCAATCGTAGATGATGTCGCTCACCTAATCGAACAAGCCTATCCGGACATCACACAGATTGTCGTGAACATCGGGGGAGACCTCTGCGTCCGTGGACGCAAGCTGGTGAGAGCTGGTGTACAGAGCTCGGATGACGGCGCGTCCCCACTCACTGTCATCGGGCTCTGCAATCAGGCCATCGCGACAAGTGGAAACGCACGGCGCGGATTACACATTCGGGATCCGAGGACAGCCCAACCTGTTACGCATACGCCTTTGGTCAGTGTCGTTGCGACATCGGCGCAGCTGGCTGATGTTCTGTCGACGGCATGCTCTGTTTTAACGATTCAGGAAAGCCTTGCGCTCGTCGCATCCACCCCTGAATCTGAAGCGATGTTAGTGGATGCAGCAGGACAACAATTCAAATCAGCCGGCTGGAAGCAGCTGGAGCGACAGGCACGGACAGCTTGTTAGGAGGATGACAGATGTGGTTTCAGACATCCAAGAAATGGGATAGCGCATTTGAGCTGGCGATTACATTTGAAGTGATCGCCCCGGCAGGCGGTCGCTATCGAAGGCCTTACGTGGCAGTGTTCATCGAAGATCAAAAGGGCAAGCCAGTCCGCACCGTTGAGCTTTGGTATCAACGTGGCCGTGGCGCCAGATGGCTGCGTGACCTCCGTAACTGGTACCGAGGCGAAGTGGACCGGATGACCCGTGAGGGTGGAGATTTGGCATCCTCGATGAGCGGGCCGACTCGCCAACCTGGCGTGTATACCGTCATTTGGGATGGCAAAAACGATGCGGGCAAAGTGGTTGACCAGGGTGATTTCACAGTGAATCTCGAAATAGCCCGTGAGCATGGCTCGTATCAGCTCATCCGCAAAGACATGGCATTGACCACAAAGCCAGTCAAAATCGACCTTCCCGGAAATACAGAAATCAAGAGTGCTACCTTTGAGTTCCGTAAAAAGCGATAACAAGGCCCCTCGGCCTCTCAGCCTGCGAATCCACTCGGCGATTCGCTGGCTGCATACGTACATTTCACTTGTCACGCTGCTGATTGTGCTGTTTTTCAGCATCACTGGATTCACTCTCAATCACGCAGAGTGGTCATCTGGTGGACTTACACAAAAGGAAGTCACCGGCACCATCGATGTCAAATGGCTGAACATCACGGCTCCAGACAAGCTCAATATTGCCGAAAAGCTGCGCGCGGACCACAGCCTGCGTGGGCATGTGGATGAGCTTCGCATCGATGACCGTGAGTGCACTGTCATGTTCAAGGCTCCCGGGTACGCGGCGGATGCATTCATTGATGTCAAAACTGGCCAGTACCAAATGACCATTATGGAGGAGGGAAAGCTTGCGGTGATGAACGACCTCCACAAGGGTCGCTATTCCGGTAAGGCTTGGGGCATCCTCATCGATGCGGCTGCGATTCTGCTCACTACCATCTCACTCACAGGGCTTGGCTTGCTTTTCTTTCTCAAGCGTATCCGCACAGGTGGGTTGCTTGTTGTCGCTGCGGGAGCGCTACTTTTGGGGGTTGCTGTGTACATCACGCTGCGCTAGCGCAATTTCACCGCTAGCCGCTCATCGTCAAATACGATACACAGGCGCATGTTAGCCATCCCATTTATCGCTCTTGTCACCTTTGGTCAGCCGCGTGCCACACCTGTTCTTCAGGCCATTCCTATACAAGGCGTGGTGGAAAGCCCACACGATGCACATCGTGGTGCCGCTGCATTCACCCTAACTGGACCGACGACCTTTGGCTGGCGTACTGGACAATTGTTGGCAAATGTCGACATTGGTGCCCACGCTTTTTTGGTCGACACCGGTGGTGGCAACGAAACGATTCTTTCGGGTCGTATAACGGGTTCAGGCCCATTTGAATGGCGCTCCGGGGGTGTCCCGCAGGTTGCGCAAAGCATCCTCCGAGGCGACGCAGCCAACTCATTCTCTGGCACATTCACGCTCAGCAAAGGTGTACTCGACATTGAGCTACCTGCTGGACAAAATGCCTTCGAAGGCCCCCTCGTCGTCGGGGGTCGGGATCGCGCTGTCGTAAACCTCCATGCGAATGAAACCCTCCCAGACACACAAACCATTACGTTCACAGGACCAAAAGACACCGGTATCGTCCTAAATGGCGTCACAGAAACCATCGCCGGCTGCCAAATACGCAACCACGCAAGCATCGACTTTTCCGGGGCAAGCTCGCTAAAACTGACATCTGTAAATGCCATCCGTGTTTCGCGAGGCGCAACCCTCAGCATCCTCAACTTCAAGTCAGGCGTTTCACGCTTCGCCATCACAGCAGCACCAGACAGCGAAACGCTTAGTAAAATCGGCTTCCTCAACCCCGCCGGCCTCCCCCGTGGTCTCTACAGCGCAACATCCTCAACACCCGGATTCATCACACCGGGCCTAATGGTCACACCGGCAAATCTGCCCTTCGCCATCGATGAACAAGCCACTGCCGCACGCGAAAAGGTCTTCAACATCCGCGGCCTCGATGACATCACAGGTCCAAAATCCCCCATCCGCCCTGCCACCACCATCGCCTTCTTCGGAGACTCCCTCACCTGGCTCGGCGGCTACATCGCAGAAATAGAGCGCGCCCTAGCAAATGACAAAACCACGAGCCGCATCGGGACACGCCTCATCAATCGAGGCATTAATGGCGGCGGTGCAAAGCAGCTTTTAGCCGGTAGCCCGGATGCCGCATTCCCAGGAAGCAGCCCGCAAAAGCCCTTCGCCACTCTCATCAAGCATGACAAAGTCGCCGTTGCGGTCGTGCTTATAGGTATCAACGATGTCTGGTGGCGCAATACCAGCGAAGCAGACTTCCGTGCGGATCTTGAGAAGCTGGTCGCTTCAGCCAAAGAGCAGCACGTCCGCTTGGTTCTCTGCACAATGCTTGGCCGCGGTGAGCTGCCGGGTGGTGCGAACCCCGATGACGCCAAAATCGATGCGTACTGCGCCATCACACGGGATGTGGCAGCGAAGTCTCATTCCACCCTCGTGGATGTCCGTGCGGCAGCGCAGGCCTGGTGGATGAATACGAACACGGCTCTTCGCCCGGATGGAACCCTTGCAAGCAAAGCACAGGACATCTTGACCTACGATGGCGTCCATCCAAATGCAAAGGGAAACCAGCTGCTCGCATCCCAGATAGCCGCCGGTATCGCAAGAGCACTGCGGTCGAAATAGCGTGGCGCATCTAGCACCGCGCTTCTACGCCAACATCGCCCCCGGGCAGGACTTTGACCAGCATTCTCCAAGTCAATTCACGCCTGCTTATCTCGAGGGCTGGGTTCGCAGGCTTGGCGGTACCCCCGCGACACTCGGCCTTTCGTTTGCGTTTTCGCTCCTAAATGGTCCATTGCCCAAAATCGCAGCTGCCTCAGCCGCGCTGCGGCATGCTGCACAGCAAAGTGGTATCCATATCATCCCCGCATTTGATGTCCAGAACTGGTGGGACTACCGCAGCGACCTCTGGAATTGGTTTGATCCAAACAGCCCCGGATATGCGCCTGCCAATCGGGATAATGTGGAGTGGACGGGGCCAGATAGGCAATTCGCGACGAGAATTGCATGGCGGAACTGGGGCTCACAAATACGTGTCGCGCCGCCTCCCAATCTCCGGTCAAAGGCATTTCGCGCTGCGGGTGAGACGGCACTTAGCACGATTCTAAAGCCTTGGGCAGAGTGGCAAGCAAGCAATCCGTACGGCTCAGATGTCGAGACACCCGGCATCAAGCTTGGCTGGGAAGCCTCTCTGGGGGTCAATGCCCATGTCTATCCCGGGAACATCGCAAGCTGGAAATCACCCGTATCCTCCGACCGGCAACGTGGACTGGAGCACAGCAAAGGCCTCTTTGGTGGCTTGGCGCCCCTTGGCTGGGCTGCCCTTCATGCTGCTGGTAAGAAGTTACCGAGTCAACTTCAGAAGACTGATATCGAGTGGGTTGTGCGGGACTATCTCCAGTGGATGGTCGCTACGGCAAGGCGCTGCGGTGTTCCCGAAGCCCAGCTCTTCACCCATGCAGGGGGCCAGTTTGCGCCGTTTGATCAGCACATCGGGCATGCCGTGGCCTGTGTCCGCGGAGCAGCGCCTGGCTGGAGCATCTACAATACCCGCCCTGCTGACGCCGGAGACATGGTGGCTGCAATCGGAAAACGTAAGGATGCCCGCTGGTGCTGCGCGGAGTGGATGTCGTTTGCAGCGACACCCGAACGCTGGGCGGATGACCTAGAAGCCACACTATCCACCGGAAACTGCCGGTTTGTCGTTGCTTACAATGCGCAGGATATTGTCGCGAACACCACCGCAAACCGTGGGCTAGCGCTCACGCTTCAGCGCGGGAAAACACGCGGGTAATCACTGGGTTCGCGCACTGACATCGGCGATGTTGATGACCTTCTCCAGCAGGTCTGTTCGCAGGAAGTAATACTGATTGGATGCTTCAAACCCGATACACGCATCTGTTGCCTGAAGCTCTAGCATTCGAACCGCACGTGTGCGCTCACGCTCCAGAATTTGCCTTGCCGCACGGGATTTAAGCTTTCCAGTGGATCTGAGCATGTAGTACCGCATTTGATCTGCAACGGAGCTGTAAGCCAGCGCAACCGCTTCCGCATAGCGGGCATCCTGCGCAAGTCCTGTACTGATATCTGTGGCGGTGCGCGTTTGCACAACGGCCGCAAAGATGCCATCCGCGACCTTGCTCAGCTGGTCCGCAAAGATTTGTGGTGGATAAACGGCTCTCCAGCCATCGATGTCATCGTAGCCAAAACCGACCATCGTTGACCGGTAGCCCGTCGGTTCGACCCAAAGCGGGTTGGAAACACTCTGCTGAAAAGGTGCTTGATAGACGGTCGTGATGTGAAATGGGAACTCCTGCATCGCATCTGAAACCGCATCCCAGAGCTTCAATGTCGCATCTTTATGTGCGCGACCATTACGCCTCTCCGCAACGGTTGCCATCGCGGCGCGCGGGGTGGCGCCAGCTCCAATCTCGGCGATGACGGCAAGATTCGGGCTTGGATAGCCGCCGAGTGTCCAGCCGAGCATCATCCCGGAAACGCCCGCATTCTTGACGGCGGCAGCATGTTCGGCTGCAAGGCGGACGCACGGGATATAGGGAACAGCGGACATTTCCCAGCTGGTGGCTGCCTGCATTTTGGCGATGCTTTTATGCCCAGATGCGGTTGCGTAGCTCCAGTGCCGGGTTGCGCGTGGCCCGGGTTTGGTGATGGTGACGCTGTATTCGCCAATCGTGCTGGGGATGCCGCCGCGGTTGATGGGAGTGTCCCACTCGGAAACCGACATCACGGCGATTTCCTTGGGGAGGTTTTCGATGGTTTGTTTGACGCCCGCATCCGGCCAGCCCCAGTCCCAGGCGATGAGGCGCTGCTGGCCACCCGCGGAGTTGATCCCTTCCTGGATGGCTTTGTGCAAGTCGGCTACAACCGTTGGCATCCCGAGTTTTGCGCAGCGCGGACACGCAGCGCCTTGGCCATGTGACCAGCAGTGGGTCAGGTTTTCCGAGCCTGAAATGGTGAAGAATCCACCGAGGTCAGGTGCGGCTTTGCAGATGGTGCCAATGGCGGATGTAAGCCAAGCGCGCACCTCGGGTGTGGATGTGCAGAGCGTTGTCCAGTCCCCTTCGGTGACGCCTTTGAGCTCGGGATGTTTGTCGAAGAAGGCCTTTGGCATCGAACGGGGTTCATTTAGGTAGAGCCAGAGCTTGATGCCTTGTTTTGCGAGGCGTTTGGTGAGGGTGTTGAGACTCTTGAGGCGTTCTTCGTGTTTGTCAGCCCGGGCGGGGTCAAAGGGAAAGGGCGCTAGTTTTTGCAGGACAGCTTGGAGCCAGACGCCGTCGACGCCGGTGCGGGAGAGCTCGGCGATGTAGCCATTTGGATAGGGGTCGAGCTCGGGTGTCAGGAGTGGGTCCCCGTAGAGGGCGAAGTAAGAGTAGCAGTAGCGTGGCGAGAGTGTGGATGCCTTTCGCGGCGACGTGGCTGCTGGGATGTGTGAGAGGTCATCGATGAATTGGAAAAGTGGCTGCGGCTGTTCCGGGAGGCCATCGGGGAATGCAGCGTTTACGGCGACCCGGATGCGAGCGCAGGCATCGATGTCAGCCTGTGTGTGCGGTCGGTAAAGGACAGGTAGACAGTCAGGTTTATGGTTACCGAGCTTGACGTAGAGAAAGTCATCTTCGCGGAGGGTGAATTCCAGCTCTTCGGGTGTCCAGTTAAGGAGTTGAAGGAGCTGGTTGTACGGAAGGAGGTGCCAGTTGCGTC
This sequence comes from uncultured Armatimonadota bacterium, assembly GCA_903881535.1. Lineage (GTDB taxonomy): Bacteria > Armatimonadota > Armatimonadia > Armatimonadales > Armatimonadaceae > CAIRTT01. The sequence continues at coordinate 13,974 of CAIRTT010000180.1, read as the reverse complement.
GGATGATGGTGAGGGCGATGCGTTTGCGTTGCAGGTTTGTGAGGCGTTGCGGCGCGGGGAGGCCCATGGATGTCCCGATGGCCAGGACTTCGCGTAATGACATCCGGAGGGTAATCGCGAGGCGTTTGTGCTCGACGATGTCCCAGTTGCGCCAGATGACGGCGTGGAGGGTGCTTGGGAAGTGCGGAAATGGGACGGGCTTTGGTTTATTACCGTATGGGAGTGAGACGACATTGTCCATAGTTCCGATTCTATGGCATGTGGATCGATACTGAACCGCAAATACCTAAGCGGACATCCGGGGCGGTTTGTGAGCACACCGCACTCCCACAGGCCCCTGATTGCACACGTGACGTAGTGGAGCATCGCTTGCAATAAGTCAGCAATGCTGGAAAACAAAAAGAGAAAGCCCCCACATTCCGTCTATTTGAAGTTCGGAACCCGGGGGCATTTCTAACTTATTCCCTCGTGGAACCCTAGAGCACACCGCGCTCCCAAGGGCCCCAGATTGCACACGTCACGCCCGGCAGCTGAAGATTCACAAACATCGTCTGGCCATCTGGTGCGTAGCACACACCTGCAAACTCCGACTGCTCATCCCCAGGATAAATGTTCTTCGCAAAGTCAAAGATACGACCTTCAGGAGTCAGTCCACGAATGTGACACGCGCCTCCATAGGTGTCCTCACAGATCGCGATGCCTCCGCGGCGGCTGACCGTCAGGTTGTCTGGCGACCACAGCACCTTTTTGTCCCGGGATTCGAAGAGGAGGACAAGCGTGCCTCCCGTCTCCGATGGAATATAACGCCACACCTGCCCAAGAGATGCATCCCCACCCGATGTCGCAGACATGTAAACAGAGCCATTTCCGTACCAGGCGCCTTCGAGACGCGCAAATGTTGCGGCGCCCTTTGCCTTACCACTCTCATAGACGGCAAGGTCATTGGTGGCGGCAGAAACAGGATCAGGGTCATCGATGGCAACCCACTTGCACGAAAGGGCATCCCCTACACGCTGGCCCTTACGCGTATCGAAGCCAGGCTTGGCATCAATCATCAGCATTTCAAGCTGGCCACCCTCTTGGAGGCGGCGGCGGTTATTGGGGATGAAGCGGTAGAAGCCAGCGGTCTTGCGATCTTCGGTAAGGTAAAGAATCCCGGTGCGTGGGTCGATGGCGATGGCTTCATGCACAAAGCGTCCAAGCGCCTTGAGCGGCACGGGCTTGACGGGAATGTCGAACTGACTTGGAACTTCAAAGACATAGCCATGCTCTTTGGCAAAGCCGCCAAATGGTCCATCGGTGGATTTACCAAGCGTCGCGCCAAAGACTGTCTCTTCGCACGACAACCAGCTACCCCATGGCGTCGCGCCGCCCGCACAGCTTGTGTGGGTCCCGGCAAGGCTGACGAAGTCTCGCTTCAGCAACCGGGTTACGGGGTCGATAACGATAGTCGAACATCCAGCCGGGGCTGTGTGGTCATACGCGTAAGGGTTGTTGGCATCCACAATGCACTTACAATCGGAAACGTGGTCACCGGTGACTTCATGGTTTCGAACGATGCGGATGTCGCCATCCGCGCTTGCGAAGGCTGCCATACCGTCGTGCTGTATGGGCGTGACATTGCCATCCGACATAATGGTGCCCTTGCGGCCAAAGACGGTGTATTGAAAGCCCTTTGGGAGCATCAGGATGGTTTCGCCGGTGTTCAGCGATGTGGTTGGATAGAGCTCTCCGTAGCCGAAAGCATTGTCACGGGATGTATCGGCGAGAAGTCCGCGGGAGACGATACCAGCGAAGGCGGCAGAGCCTCCGAGCTTGATTGCATCGGATAAAAGTTGACGACGGTCCATGTTTACCAGCATACCGGCGCACCTTTTTATTGTTGTGGGATGTTCTTAATGTTGTTGGATGTTGCGCAGGAATGCGGTGGTCGTCATGTTATAAAACCTCCCTGGGCCTGAGAGACGAAGCCCTGGGAGGTTATCTGGTTCCTATTACCTACGACGTTGCAGGTCAGGATTTGTTGATGCGGCGGCTACGAACGATCATCCCGCAGAGGCCGATGCCGAGGATGGCCATGCTGACGTATTCGCCGGGTTCTGGAACAGCGGAGCCGGGAGCGACTACGTTTGTACCGTTACCAAAAGCGAAGGAATCAACAGTAGCGTAGTTTGCAGACCCAAGGATGTCGAGCGATATGGGCGAGTTGCTGTTGCTGATGTAACCAAGGAATGTAAAAGGCGCCGAGTCGCTTACAGAAAGCAGGCTATAAGTACCCCCATCGGTGGTTGCGAACGAAAGTGGTGCATCGATGTAGTTATCATTTGGATCAGTCACCAAGAATCGACCACCAAACGCATTACCATTAAACGTAAAGGTCAAATTGTCCGTGTTGTTTCCGGATGTAATCTGACCAAGCGACGTACCAGCGTTGTTGACACTCCAAAGGAAATCACTTAGTGAATTGTTGGACAGCGTCACACCATTTTCAGTGATGCTTGTGACTCCAAGATCTCCAGCAACCAATGCGTTATAGTCAGCCGTTCCACCAATCGATGTCATTTGTGTAAGCCACGTGTTGTAGTTCGTGTACCAGGTGCCTTGTGCGTTTGCGGTGCCGACAAAGAACAGACTTGTTGCTGCTAAGCTGAGTAGTTTTTTCATGATTAGTCTCCTAGTTCGAGTCTGGCGTGTGTTGTCGGGACACATCACGACGCCGATGGGAACAGATTACTTGCGAACGAATATATCTACATCCGTGGAATTGCGTGTATATGCACGGTAGAAGTGCCTGAAACATGGAATTTCAGGATGACTCCCTGTCAGAATTGCTTGGAAAAGACCATCTCGTTGACTTACCGGATGCTCACTGGGTACTGTTTTGGTAGCTAGCCCAGACATAAAAAAGCCCCCGGTTTTCACCGGGGGTGAGTTGGAAACAGATGAATCAAACAAGGACTGACAGTCGCAAGGCTATGCTGGATGTAACTCTCAGGTGCTGGAACACCTGTTAGCTTCTCCAGCCAGCAATCTTACGACCGGTAGTGGTACGAGGATATCGCACACTGGTATTACGTTCACCCGCAAAATTACTGGGGTTCCAACTATTTTCAAGAATTTACTTTGGTGAATCTAGTAGTTGCATTTACGATAGTAAATTGTCTTTTGAATGAATTGGAATCCATCAAGTGAGTCCTCAGATCGACCGCGTCGAGCGGTTGACATTCTGGCGGTTATAACGCAAAAAACCACCCCACACAGCTCTTTGCAGCGTGCATGAGGTGGTCGAAAGGCTTCTGACGTTGATGTTTTGAGTCGTCAGAAAAATAACCGACTTTGATCCATATCCCAAAAAAGTAGGTGGATCAGGTGAAGCCTTACAAACGCAAAGAACCACCCCATACAGCCCTTTTCAGAGTGTACGAGGTGGTTGATGTCTTCTACGAAGAACTAATTAGTTGGAGTTACGACGGCGTGAGCGGATCACAAGTCCGAGCACACCAGCTCCAAGGAGGCCCATTGAGACAACCGTGCCTGGCTCAGGCACTGCGCCACCACCACCGCCAGGGTTCTGCGATGCATTTCCAAGGGAAAAGCTGCTGAACTGAAGGTAGTTGCTCAAAGGACCGGTAACGCCAACGCTCGACAAGGATGCTGAGTTGCTGACATAGCCCAGGAAGGAGAATGGATTGGTACTTCCAAAGGTGTAAGTACCACCGTCGCTCACTGTGACTGCCAGATTTCCGGGTGCAACAGTTCCAGTTCCGGTAGTAATGCCACCGACGAATGCGAATGCATTTCCGCTAGTGAAACTAAACAATACATCGGCCGAAGCGTCAACGGTTGTGAATCCTGGGGAAGCAGGGAATAAACCGTTGTTGTAACTTGTCGACGTTACAAGCCCGCCGAACGAGGATGCAACATTGTTAGCACCACTAACGATGTTCGTGTAGTTTTCGGTCTGAACGCTCGTAACCGCAGCCGTCCACGCGCCTTGGTTGGTGTACCAAGTTCCGAATTGCGCATTCGCAGCGCCTGTAATCGCAATCGCTGCGACTGCTCCCAAAAGTACTTTCTTCATTTTGTCTCCATCTGAATGCCGCAGAACAAGCATTCGTATGTCCCCTTATTGACGACATTACAGAACAAGATTACCGGGGTTCTTTAAGCGCATCACTGGAGAAAATACGGGGTTTCTGACATCTAAAGTAGTAACAACACCAAAATTTCAAAATATTGGGATTACGGTTGCAAATGCAAAAATCAACAGCGGTTACGCGTACTGTTGTCAGGTTCGTGGAATGCTTACCAAGCATCCTCACCATCCTAATGCGCGGCTGTTGAGTTCCTCGAAACAAGCCGGTACGGGATGCGTGTGACATGCGCTAACGCCTGCTCCTTGTCGCTCAGGAGGCTGAGCAAATACCGAGCCGCCGTACGCCCAAGCAGCTCCGAATCGAGGGAGACACAGGTTACGGGTGGCTCAAGCAATGCGAGTGGAAACTCATCGTTGAAACACATCAAACTAAAATCACCAGGAATCCGCACACCCAGACGCGCCGCAGCCGACATCAGGACTATCGCCGTGTGGTGGTCATTCGCCACGAATGCGGTAACGCCAAGGTCTAACTGACCACGCAGCCAGCCATCCATGTCCTCACTAACAATGCGATCTTCAAGCGATAGCGAATGCGGCAGGTCATGGGATTGCATAAATGCGGTAAACGCTGCCTGACGAGCAACAATAGAGTGGTGCCCAACATACCAACTCCCCGGGCTGACAAAGCTGATCTCCCGGTGCCCTAGGCTGTAGAGCTCCTCCAACATCACTTCGGTGCCCTGTGCATCATCGGGAACAATAAGGGCATCTTCATCCACGATGTCATTGATCACAACATAGGGCGTGTTCTGCGCACGAAGCTGGTGCCGTAGGTCATCCGGGACCCTATCGAGTAAGACGGCGGCATCAAAACGCCACGCAGGCATGCGCGTAGACTCGGCGCTTCCCCCAAAGGAACAAAACAGCTCGTAGCCAGCATCCCGAAAGGCATTCGCAGCCGCGGTGATAATCGTTGGGTTCGCTCCCAGCCAGAAATCATCCGGTCCCGCGGCAAAAACCGTAATCATGCGCGTCCGTGCATGACGAAGACTGCGCGCGGCAAGGTTTGGCACATAGCCCATGGCTTTCGCGATGGTCAGAACACGCTCACGGGTGTCCTTCGCGATGACATCCGACGTGTTATTCAACACACGTGAAACGGTGGAGTGAGAGACTCCAGCCCGCTTTGCGATTTCCACGATGGTGACGGCCATGGCGGGAGTATAACCGCAAGCAATCTTGCACCCAATGTACATCGCATGGAACAACCACGCAGGAATCGGCGTTTTGTTGACAAACGCTTATGCCGATACCGCTTGTGGTTCAGATTTCAACAGAAATTGATGTTGCTTCCGGGCAATGCGCACCGTGATAACGCTCCACGCTGATGTAGACATTGTATAAACCCATTTTCAGAGACAAAACCATCTGTCACTGACATTTACACGCAGTTGCAACCTGACATTCTTTACATCTGGGCACAGAGAAACAAATCACCCCTTCGGCAGATGAAAGCGACACGCGTGCATGCGATGCTATGTCCCTTAGCGGTGAGAGAAGGAACAGACAAATGCAAATAAATGAAGGCATCGCAGACAGGATCGCACGGGCATACATTGGGGATGCACTGCTCATCACAGCCGTCATGGGCCCGTTGCCAAGCTTTGTAAACGGAGTGCTCGGAATCACAGGAGCGGTACTTGTAATCACCGGGTTGGCGGGTCGTTGCCCTCTGTACAAGCGCTTAGGGATCGACACAACCAAGCCCAAGTTGACATTCGTGCACTAAACCCAAGCGGTCTAACAGTAGCCGACTATACATCCCCTGGAACACAGCTGTTCCGGGGGCTTATCTTTGTATGGGAAGCGCAACATTTCCAGCCACCCCCTCTCCATCCTTATATAGGTGACGTCCATCAACAATTGCGGGAGAATGTAAACCTATGACGAAAGTGGCACCAAAGCGACCAACAAAACCCAAAAGCCTGGCGTGGCGGCTAGGCTGGACGATGACCTTGCTCATCAGTCAGGTCATCTTGTTCGTCCTCTTTGTCACGTATGTCCTCCGCCTTGTCGAGCTTGTACAAAATGCTGGCGAATTCGCCTCCATCAAGCTGGAAACATCTGTCCGCACCCTTGAGTCCAACATCGAAAAGCTCGAGGTCATCCCAAAAGCAATCGCTGCCCGCCAGCATGTCCACGGTCCAACGCCGGATCCATCCATGCCAGCATTTATCCGCGACCTGATGCGTCAGATTCCAAAGAATGACTTCTACGCCACGTATATGTACTACGATGCCAAGTCAGCTAACGATCCAGACTCGTACTACCTGATCGACCGGAAGTCCTTCCCTAATCTCATTCGCATAAAATATGACTTTCATGACAAAGATCAGCTTTGGTATACAAATGCCATACAAAGCAAGAAACAGTTCATCACCGAGCCGTACTTTGATGAGGGTGGCTCCAACATCCTGATGGTAAGTATGACACGACCGGTATACGCCGAATCCGGTTCGCTTATCGGTGTCACGGGTGTCGATTTCGCCCTGGAGTCTATTGGCTCCTTTGTGACCAATGTCGGCCGCCAGCGTGGCAATGACAAGCGGGTGTTCGAAAGGGCGAAGCGGGAAAACAAACCAATCCGTATCGGGTCGGGCGGCCTGATGGAAGTGACATCCGACTTTGGTCCACGCGCGCCTGAACTAAAGCTCCCACCGGGCGTTCAGCCCACCTATGCATTTCTTGTCAGTGGAAGTGGAAAGCTGATTTCTCATCCAAACCAAAAATCCAATGTGCAACAAAAGCCCCAAAAGGTAACGGTTGGCAGCGAGTTTATCAAGGGAATCTCGGCTGGATTCGCCGCTGGACCGGATGCGGACCCTGCAGCGTTTACAGCCGATGTAAAAAAACTGGCTGCGGAAGCTGCAACAAAAAAACCGTTCCAAATCCAGAATGGGATGAAAATCACCGAGCTCCCTGGCGGACCTGACATCATTTCCCAGCCACGTGGAATGACGTTTGCATCCGAAAATGGCGACGACCGTATCCTCTACTGGGATACATCCCCGAAAACGGGCTGGAAAGTCGTTCTCAGCTTCCCCGTTGCACAGATCGTCGAGCCCCTCAAAGACCTCTCCATCAAAACTGGCCGGCTCGCGCTCTTTGGCCTCATCCTGACCGGAGTCATCATCGGACTTGTTCTGCGCTCTGTTCTCCGTCCGCTGGCTCTCCTCTCGCGCTCGACCACCGAAATGGAAAAGGGTACCTTCAAACCAGAAACCCTGACCAAGACCGCCCGCCGCAAGGATGACCTGGGCTTTCTCGCGCACGGCTTTATCGACATGGCCGGGCAAGTCAAAGCACGTGAACAACGTCTTGAAGAACTAAACCACGGCCTCGAATCCACCGTCGCGGACCGTACTTCGGCCCTCGCAGATGCATTGCAAAAAGCGGATGATGCGCGTATCGAAGCGGAAGCTGCCCGTGAAGATGCCGAAGGTGCCAACCGTACAAAGAGCTCGTTCCTCGCAAACATGAGCCATGAGCTCCGAACCCCGATGAACGCCATCATCGGCTACAGCGAAATGCTCATGGAAGAGGCTGAAGATGTTGGTCAGGAAGACTTCATTCCCGACCTGAAGCGTATCCATGGCGCGGGTAAGCACCTCCTGATGCTGATCAACGACATTTTGGACCTCTCCAAAATCGAAGCCGGCAAAATGACGACGTTTTGCGAAACCGTTGATGTTGCTGCGGTTGTCGATGAAGTCCGAGCCACCGTCACCCCACTCATCCAGAAAAACAATAACAAGCTGGTCATCGATGTCGCACCCGACATCGGAACAATCTACTCCGACCTCACAAAGCTACGGCAGACGCTGTTCAACCTGCTTAGCAATGCATCGAAGTTCACGGATGGCGGGACGATCACCCTCTCTGCGGCACCGGTGCCCGGCTCGGATACGGTTGTCTTTAAGGTCACGGACACTGGTATCGGGATGACGCCAGAGCAGCTCTCAAAGCTCTTTCAGGCGTTTACGCAGGCGGATGCATCCACAACGCGCAAGTACGGCGGTACCGGGCTTGGCCTTGCGATCAGCCGTAAATTCTGCCAGCTCCTCGGTGGCGATATCACCGTAGAAAGCACGGAAAATGTCGGTTCTACGTTCATCGTTACGCTCCCGCGCATTGCCCCGGCGCTTACAGAGGTTCCCGTTGAACCGTCAGAGCAGTTACCCGCCGTAGTGCAGGAGACCCCATTGAATCCCGATGGCCGTCCGGTGGTCGTGGCCATTGATGATGACCCGGACATGCTCACCCTCATTTCCAGAAATCTCAGTCGTGAAGGCTATTCCGTTGTAACCGCATCCACGGGTCAGGAAGGCATCCGCCTCGTGAATGAGCTGCGGCCGGTTGCTGTGACGACAGACATCCTGATGCCCGGGATGGACGGTTGGATGGTGATGGATGCCATCAAGTCAAATCCTGCGACAAGCCGAATTCCGGTTATTCTGGTTTCCGTTTCGGACACGCGGGATATGGGCGTCTCGCTTGGTGCATTCGAGTTCGTCAGCAAGCCGGTTGACTGGAACCGCCTCGCGGTCATTTTGCGGGGAATAGCCGCGACAGCATCTGGGCATCTTCTTGTCGTGGAAGACGATGCCGACATGCAGGCACTGTGGCTGCGCAATCTTACCAAGGATGGCTATTCTGTGGAGACAGCGACCAACGGCCGGGATGCCCTCGAAAAGGTCGCAGCAAAGCGGCCGGCGGCAATCCTCCTTGACCTGGTGATGCCTGAGATGGATGGCTTTGAGTTTCTGGCGCGGCTGCGGAGCACCCCGGATGGCGCTGGAATACCCGTTATCGTTGTCACGGCCAAACAGCTATCAGCCTCAGATACAGCGTTTCTGAAGGACCGTGTGCAAGCCGTTATGCAAAAGGCTGGCAATGACATCGACACCGTATTGGATGCCATTCGACGCCAGGTGTTAGTGGAAAAGCCGGTATAGCTACCGGTCTTCTGTTGTTTGCTACAGGTGGGCAGGATTTCAGGCAGGTAAGTCCGTACATAACAGACACCCCAAGGTCTGGATGCCCACACAATGCCAACATATCGTGACTACCATTTTGCCCACCCAGCAGAAAAAGCTGCCTTTGAGCAGCTGCAGTCGTTGGATGATGGCCACATCCACCTCTGGCCCACGATCGAAGGAAGGCTTCCGGAGACAGACCTCTTCCTGATCGATGATGCCATCGGGACATTCGTTATCGAACTCAAAGCCTTTCCGATCAGTTCCGTTCATCAATTCAATGCAGACTGTATGTCAGTCGGTCAGGATCGAAACAAACGTTCAGCGATCAAGCAGGCCCAGACGCAGCTCCATGCGCTTAAGAATTATGTAAATGACAATGATGGCGAATTTCCATTTACCATTGCGACAGTCCTGTGGACCAATATCAGCCGTAAGGAGTGGCAACAGACCTGGGCCAAAAATAAGCAAGCGCTAGACCTTGGTAACGGGATGTTGTTCCGGGAGGATATCGACTCAGGTACCACGCACTTCCGCAGGCAGCTCCTGACGATTTACGAACAACCCGCGATTCGCCAGGGTTATACAGCAGCGGCAGTACCAGATTTAGCAATCCAAAAGCTCATCACATTGCTGGGCAACAAGTCTGCCGAACGCTCGGATGAGTCAGATAGCCAGATGCTGGAAAAGTTTGAACGCTATTACCGCGGCGTGGCGCAAAAGCGTGCTCCAATTGATGCCACATCGCGTATCACCCTCATTGGCGTGCCGGGCACCGGTAAGACTTGGCAGCTGCTGTCCATCGCCAAGTACCACGCTGAAAACGGCAAACATGTCCTTTTTCTTTGCTACAACCACGTCCTCCGAACGAACATTGAGCAAATGGTCAGCTCATTCCGAAAGGTCACCGGATATGGAAGCATCACCGTCCACACCATTTTTGATCACATCGAGCTTCTCAACAAGACGGGCAACCTTGGGTGTACTCTTGTGGATGATGACTACGACGCGTTTGCGGGAGCGGTTATCGACAGAATGGTTGAAACGGACTTCCTATGGGAGGCGTATGACACTGTCCTCCTGGATGAAGCCCAGGATTTGAAGGACTATGTCGGCCAGCTGCTTGAGTCGATTACCCGGCATAACACCAGCATCGCGATCGGCGTTGGAATCGGACAGGACCTCTATAGGGATTCGATGGCAGCTTGGCTGAACGATTTTATGGATGATAGCGAACTATGTGAGCTTGAAAAGGTCTACCGGACCACAGCGCAAACATTTCAAGCAGCACAAATCGTATGTGAGGCATTTTCATCTGAGGAACAAATCGAAGTTGTTGCAAAGCGGGTGCTGGCTGGGAAGTGCCACGGTATGCACGAGGAGGTTCGCCCCTTACGCAGCATCGGACGACCACCTGCCATTCGCCGCTACAAGGTGGAGACCCGTCTGCGAAGTGAAACAGCGGACATGCATACCGCCGGTATCAAGACGCAGATAGAAGCCATCATCGCTGAGCTCGAAGCACCCGAAAAGCACTCTGATATTTTGATTCTCATCCCGAGCAAAAAGAGCCCTACGTACACCGCACTGCTAACAGCACTACAAAATCTCGAAATCTCGTTCATCGACTTCACACTCAAGGCAAATCGTGACACCACAGCGCGCGATCATCAGGTGCGCCTATCGACATTTCACAGCTGCCGAGGTGTAGAAGCAAGCATTGTCGTCCTCTTGGATTTGGAGCGCTTGACTGAGCGGACAAATGCCCGTCAACAGCTTTACATCGGGCTCACCCGCGCCGTCAGGCTTGCCATCGTCCTCGAACCCGACATCGCCGTCTCACAGCTGGCAACACTCCTCGAGCGCGCCGCCGCATGCATTAATGCCGCATCCACACACCAGGACTTCAAGAAAAACATCCCTGTGCGGCCGGTCAAGCTGCCCCTGGTAGCACCCGAACCAAAACAAACTATCCAGAAAACAGAGCCTACGCCTGAACCACCCGTGGATGTCGTCACACCACCGCTCCTCGACCCGGACATCATCCACATTGATGACACAGATGACGAAACCGAAGTTACTGCGGTTACCATCCAGCAGGAGGCGGCGGCGAATACCATCACCGCTGTCGAGGGTGCTCAAGAGCAAGCAAAACAGCTTCAGCCACAAGATAAAACGACAACGGAGCGATCCGAACCAAGCGGCTTTGGCACATCCATTTTCGCCGTAGTGACATCAAAAAAGACGCGCGGAAAGCAAATCAATGCCATCTACGACTGGACTAAGTTTGTGGATGTGACAGCAGAGTAGCGACCGCCTAATCCACGACCGCCGCACAGACCATTTCAAGTACGCGCCGGAGGCCATCCTCGCCGTAGAGGCCGCCATCGTAGAACAAGCTGCGCGGGGCTGGCTTCCAGGTATCCCTAGATGTATCCGGTTTTGGCTGCGGGATGTCCGTGAACGTCGGATCGTACTGCCCGGTGGATCCGCCCATGCGGTAGATGACCAAGTCGAGGCTCGGGATGACATAGAGGCAAAAGCCGCCGGCGCCGCTTTTGAAAAACGCATCCCGGGGAGCGCCAGCCACGTGGCCATCCGAGTTCTGCTCCCACTGCAAACTAAAAGGCGTATGCGGATTGAAGGGACTCGCCGAGTGACAGAGGTCGATGTAATCCTTTGGCACGACCTGTTTTCCATCCCACTGCCCGCCGCGGGCAAGACAATACCCAAAACGCACCGCATCCGTTGCATGGAGCGCAATACTCCCCGCACCGTTAGCAACCTTCTGTACATAGTCACCGCGGCGTAAGCAGTAATCCCAAGCCCCCCAGCCCATCGGCTTGCCAAGACGCGACTGGATGTAATCCTTGAGGTCCATCCCCGACACGCGGCGCAGCACCATCGATGCAATATGCGGCGCAGGACTCGAATACGAATAACCATCCCCTGGGCTACACCACAGCGCCGTCCGCAGCGATGACAAATCCAAATTTCGAATGTCCTGTCCGGGGACAGGGGTAAGCGGAACGACCTGCCCATTGCGAAACCCCGGGCTCGTGCCCTCACCGTGGTAGCCCGCGGTCATACAAAGCAGCTGGCCAAGGGTGATATCGGCTTTGCGTGGGTCATCTAGCGGGAAGGCTTCCGGTAAAAACTCTCTTGTGAAAACCTTTGTCGCAAGCCCCTGCGGAAAGCGGTCTGCAAACTCGCGCAACATGATGCCGCATGCGATACTCGTAAATGCTTTGCCCGTGCTCGCCATGTCAGGATTACACATCCGGGATGCGCGCCCGATGTACTTCTCGTAAACCAGCCACCCTTTACGGATAACGACGAGGCTGGTGTGAGCGGCGCAGCGTGTATTGAATTCCCAGGCTTGATCGAGGCGGGTAAGGTCGACACCGGCAACTTTTCGCGCTGTACGGGCATCCCGTGCCGTTCTCCAACCACCCTCTGCATCCGGTTTCGGATAATACGCTGGTCCCATTGCCTTGCCTCCGCTGTCACTAAATGCGACATCAAGAAAGCAGTTCGCTGAAATCGCGCGTATTTCCTATCCCGCAGTGATGCGCTGGACAAACCAAAAGAGGCCGGCGAGTCCGATGGCGATGCTTCCTGAGATACGCAGGATGCGGCCATGGATGGGATATTTTTTCACAATGATTCCGATGAGCGGTGCAGTGCAGAGGACGATTACGAGCTGCCCCAGCTCAACGCCAAGATTGAAGCCCCAGAGGCTGGTTGCCAGCTGCGTTCCTGTTAGATCAAGTGTCCCGAGGGCTCCCGCAAACCCAAAGCCATGCAAAAGCCCGAAGACAAAGGTCGCCGCGACGCGGTGCTTCCAGGCGGTATCAACATTGGTGTAAGTGCGGCGGAGCTGGAGGATGTTATCGATGGCGATGCCGCTGATCGAGATGGCAATAAGCGGCTCGACAATACGTGCCGGGAGAGTGACCAAACCAAGTGCGGCAAGCGCTAGCGTGATGCTGTGGGCAATCGTAAAGGATGTCACAACGCGGAGCAATCCACGGAGGGAGCCGCCGAGCAGGACCAGGCCGATTACAAAGCAGACGTGGTCGATGCCGATAAAGATATGGCTAATGCCAGTCCCGGTAAAACGAAGCAAGCGGACGTACCAGGCCTCAGGGGACTGCAATCCGGTTGGAGCAAGCTGCACCGTCTTGGAATCGTAGACCGTGTCAAAAATCGCGCGGCCATCTTTGTAAATGGTAACCAATGATTTCGCTGCCGGGTCATCTGGGAAAACGGCTTGGCGCACGGAAACAGGCTGGCTATTCCACGGAACACGCGTCGACCAGGTCACGGCACCACCCTTTGCGTCTACATCCAGGGATGCCATTTTCGCCTCGACACGCGTGCTGCCTGCGTAGACAAATGTCCGTGACCGGATAGCGATATCGGTATCCACCGGATCTAAACGGTGTCCGGTGGCTTTCTCGAGCGCCAGCTGATGGACGGTTACAGAAATGGCCATTTCTTTCCCTGTGAGCATCACCTTTACGGATGACAGCGCGGGGTCATGGGCAAAGCCACGCACGACAAAGAAAATAGGCAGCACCACCAGGCAGCAACAGCGCAAAATAAGTCGCCATGCTACCCGGTGGCTGGTGAAATCCATCATGCTGTGACTATTGTTGCTCAGGAAGCTGCTTTGTTTCAAGGAGCTTTAGGCCATCTGCGGAGTAGATGTAAACCGTACGTCCACGGACGATGGTCACAAACTTACCGCTTGCCTTTGCGGATACGGGTGGCCCGCCAGGACCACCTGGTCCACCGCCCCCTCGCATTCCGCCAGGTCCGCCGCCCGGAGGCATT
>CAIRTT010000179.1 GCA_903881535.1 uncultured Armatimonadota bacterium | reverse complement strand
CAGCTGCCAAGTGTGGGTCCGGGGAATATTTTGGCGGACTTGATTGCGAGCGGAGTCGTGCCTGTGTCGCGACTTACTGAGGTCTTTCGGCAGGCGGCAGAGAGCCGGATTATCACGAGTGCCCACGATGTTAACAGTGGGCGGAGTCCACGCTGGCATCCGCCTGCGGCGATCAAAGATGGCGTCGATTGTGTTCTCCTCGAAGTGGATGAAGCAGATGACATCCCGCTCAAGGTTGCGGGCGTTGTGACGAAAAGCCTACCGAATCTTGGGTGGCAGAGCGGGGATGCAACGGTGTTGGTCCCAATGCAACGCGGGACGGCGGGTGCGCGAAATCTCAATGAGGTTTTGCAGGCGCGTGTGAACCCGCCGGATCCCAGCAAAGCGGAGCTGGTGCGCGGCGCGAACATCTTCCGCGTGGGTGACCGTGTGCTGCAGCGGGTGAATGACTACGAGAAGAATGTCTTTAATGGCGACATTGGGGTGATTAGTTCCGTGCATCCAAACGATTTCGAGCTTGAGGTTCGTTATCCTGAGGGGCCGGTTCACTACGGCGCTGCGGATTTGGATCAGCTCCAGCTTGCGTATGCGATGACGACGCATAAGTCACAGGGCTCGGAGTTTCCTGTGGCGATTGTGGTGATGCATACGCAGCACTATGTGATGCTGCAGCGGAATTTGCTCTACACAGCGCTAACCCGTGCGAAGAAGCTAGCGGTGCTGGTTGGGTCAAAGCGGGCATTGGAGATGGCGGTGAAAAACCACCGGACGGTCCCGCGGTGTACGTGGCTGGCCCAGCGGATACGGGATTAGGCTGGGATAACATCGGGTTAAATGCGGATTTTGCGGGGGAACATGGCAGATGTTGAAACACAAGGATAACGAAAGCACAGAGCCTAGTACGGTTTCACAGGATGCCGTGGACCGACTTCGCCAGCTTACAGATGCCGGAATTGGGGCTGACCTGAATACTATGGGTGGCAGGAAAACAGATTCCCAAGCCGCGGGCCAGCGTGTTGGGCCGCGGATCTCCCCGGTCAAAGTAGCGTGTTCTCTCATCGTTGTTCTAAGCCTCGGTGCTGCCGTGATATGGCCAAAGACGGCCAATATGGCCACATCGCAGCTCAAAATGCTTGGCGGAATCAACTCCCTGGCAATCTTTCAGGGCACGGAATCTGAGCGCATCAAAGAGCGGGCATTCATCGCGGCCCACCCGGATGATGCCACCATTCAGTTTGGTGGTGCATTACGCGGGAATGTGTCACAAGTGAATGCGCAAGGGGCGCTGAGTCTTCAGGAGCGCGCTGAGCAGCTGCGCTCGGTCGCTAAGAAGTTTCCAGGGCATCCTGAAATTCTAGCGGCAACTTTGCGTGCCGAATCGCAGGGGGAAGTGCTGGTGCATCGTGCGGATGCATCTCAATTTCTTGAAAACAAGCCTGCACCGAAAACGGGCACTGTCGCAGTAAAGCAAAAGGTCAGTGATGCGGCTGCGGTAAAGCGATTTATCGAGCAATGTCTGGAAGGAGAGCGCGTTGATCCGGACAATGCGTACTTTCCGCTCCTCCGGGCGATGGCGCATACCGACCTCCGCCAAGACAAAGATGCGTTTGCTGCGTTGCACATGGCGGCATCGAAGAAGATATGGCGTGAGTACATCCCGGAGGAGTTTGTCGCCAACCGCACCGTCAACAGGACGATGTACGGGCAGGCTGGTTTGATTGCAGAAATGGCCATTTCTGCAGCAATACTCTTCCCTCATTATGCCAATATGCGTGAACTTTCCAGGGTTGTGGCAGCAGAGGCAATCCGGATGGAGCTGCAGGGACGGTTTGCTGAAGGAATGGCGCTTCGCCGTGACCTCTTTGAGGTTTCTGCGAAGGTTCGGAATGACTCAACGACATTGATCGGCTCCTTGGTTGGCGGGGCGATGCTGGATGTCAGCCGGATGCGCCCTGGAGGGATTTTGCCAGTCAAGGCGAAGCAATCGCGTAATGATGGCCCCACCGCTGCGGAAGCCAAGGTGGCCAGGGACATTAATCGGAAGCGTTTTGTGGATTTTGCAACAAAGCACGGTGAAGCTGCATTTGCTGATCGGGTTATTGAGTCGGCCAAACTCGGAGATGCAATACGCGAAACAAGTCAAAGGGGAATGGACCGCGGCGTTTATGGGATGGAGCTGGTTGAACGGCTGGCCATTGGTCAGGGAATTGGTTTGATATTGCTTTCGAACCTGGTCTGGATGCTCATTCTTGGAGCAATCACAGCGGCAGTCGTACGCTCTCCAAGGTTTGTTGCTGGTAACCGCCTTGCACCGGGGCCATTTGTGGCATCCGTTGCGGGGATTGCCCTCGCGATGGTTGTGAGTGGGGCGATTACGGGGATGTCGGTTGGTTACACCGTAGGGGCGATGAATGGGATGACCGGCGAGGCGGGGTCCATGCTCCCGATGGCGGCGATTGCCGCGGGGTTGGTTCTGGCACTTCCAACCTTGTTGACGGTTATTTTGGCGATCTGGGCGGCGCTGAACAAGCGGGCATCGTTTACGCGGACGATAACCGGAGGCTTTGCGGTTGTTGCACTGCCTGCTGCTGCACTGATGGCCTTGGCTTGGGTTGGAGTGGTTTATTACAGCGCTGGTTTGGATGTTCAAGGCACTGCGGAGCTAATGGAGATGCTGCAGCACGAGGGCAAGTATCTGTTTAGGATTATGGGTAAGACGTGGCCAGTCTAGCTTGAACTCTCTTCACGGAACCGCACAGTATTTAAATACAAAACCGCCCCAGATAGGGCGGTTTCTCATTAGGTTGTGGGGTAACGGCGGTTAGCCTGTCGCAACGAAAACATTCCCAAGACTTTTGCAGACAACACAGCGTCCACGCACAACAACTTCAATGTCATTCGCTTCAAAATCGTTAGCGTCCGCGGAGAAACTGATATTGACAAGCTCCTGCGGGATATCACGGACGGAGCTACATGCGGTGCATATAAAGTGATGGTGATCACGAATATTCGGATCGAAGCGGATCACTCCTGCTTCGTTGATTTCCTGAAGCAAACCGTAGTCACGTAAAAGGTGAAGAGTGTTGTAGACCGTCGCACGGGATGTCATCGGGAAGCGCTCATTGACATGGATACAAATGTCTTCAGCGGTTGGGTGATGTAAAGAATTGGCCACATACTCAACAATCGCGATGCGCTGCGGAGTCATCTTCCATCCTTGAACCGCGACTGCCTCGCGGAAATTTTCCAGTGTCAATCTTCCCATTACATTTACCCCACCAAACTTATCGGTCGATTTCCATCAAAACACGATGGATGAATCCATCAATCCTGAACATTCCACCTAACACAAACACCACGCGCACTGCAAGAGCACACCATCACAACCGCTTGTATATCGTGCATTTCGTAGATAATGCATCAACATCTGAGAAACCCAGTATCAAAATCTGCCATCGAGCCTATTAGAACTTCCCCGCGATGACATTCATGATCCGCCTCCGGTGAATGAGATATGCATCCTTGTCCGCATAAACCGCATTGGTACAAAGTGCGATAACCGTGTCCACTTCAGGAACCAACAGCAACGCAGTGCCGGTGTAGCCGCTGTGGCCGACTGCACCATCGCCAAACAGCTCGCCCTTTGGAACCAGCGGATTCAAACCGGCAAACAGCGCCAGACTGTGCCCCGCCGGCTGGCTTTGATCCGTGAGCCAGCGCTTGGATAAAGGCATCCCAAGCCAACTGCCCGACAGAACCGCACATCCAAATGCCGCAACATCCCGGGCCGTCCCAAAACATCCCGCATTCCCGCTCACATCCCCGGTTCCACCCGCGGCAATCCCACGCGCATTGCCATCATGGACGATGCCGATCAGCTCCACAGCATTTCCCTCCGGGCCCTCGAGTGAACGCGTCGGGGCAACGCAACCCTTAGGCGCAAATGTCAATGAAGCCAACCCCAGCGGATCCCAGCATCGCGCACGTGCTGCAACATCTAAAGACTGTCCTGTGATGACCTTGATGATCGTCGCCAAAACAATATAGCCAAGACAGGAATAGCGGTAAATCGTCCCGGCTGGCTCACTATCTGAGCGGACAATCGCATCGACCGCCGCATCGAGACCCAGCCCGTAGTCATAGCACGGAACATGAGGCAGTAAGCCACTTGTAT
>CAIRTT010000178.1 GCA_903881535.1 uncultured Armatimonadota bacterium | reverse complement strand
GCTCCCCACCCATAGCCACAAGAAATGGCATCATCAGACAAATCACCGGGAAGGCATCCATTCTGCACCATCTCCTTTTCCTTAATGTACAGGCGATTACACACATCACCCGAGCCATACATCAAACGAAATCCAGCGCCTTACGGTTCCCGACTGAGCCTAATAATGGTTTGGTGATTTTCACTGATATATCCACGTTATGATAAACATTGACATTTCTAGTTTGAGACGGTTGAAACTGGCTTTTGTTACATGATAGACTTTGTCGCTTCATGGAGGGTGTAGCTCATTCGGTTAGAGCGTCAGATTGTGGCTTTGAAGGTAGTGGGTTCGATCCCCATCATCCTCCCTCAAGCAAAACACCCCGAGAGTAACTTCCGGGGTGTTTTTCATTAATTCCATGGCTTTGTAGCGCTTATGCTGCCGGCGCATCCACATTAATTTGCCACGGAATTCCGAAGCGATCTTTGACTACCCCGTAGCCGACACTCCACGGAGCTTCACTAAATGGCATCACCACTGAACCGCCATTTACAACCAAGGCATCGAATGCAGATTTGCCAGCATCAAATGTGGTGACATTCCAAGAAAGCGAGAAGCCCTGCGGCGTCTCGAACATGTCCGGGACATGGTCTGAGCCATAAATGACAATCCCACCCGCTGCGAGCTCGGCATGGATGACTTTTTCACCCCAGGCATCCGGGACAGGGAACGGGCTGCCTTCGCCGTAGCGGTTGATGCCGGTCACTTCGCCGCCAAAGACCCCTGCGTAGAAGGTAAATGCCTCCTCGCAGGTGCCTGGGAATGCGAGATATGGATGGATTCTCATTCGATCAACAGCCCTGCGTTGTCATCCCGCCGTTTACGTGGATATTCTGGCCCGTCACAAACGAGGATGCATCGCTAGCGAGGTAGATCGCCGTTCCAGAGACATCTTCAGGGATGCCCCAGCGGTCGAGAGGAATGAGCACGCGGTAACCAGGGCCATCCGTGACGACTTCCTCAACATGCCGCTCCACGGGAATCCAGCCTGGGGAGATCATATTGACGGTGATGTTCCATGGGGCGACTTCCTGCGACATCGAGCGGGTAAAGCCATTCTGTCCGCTCTTCGCTGCTACATAGGGCACGAAATTCGGAACGGCACGCGCGACGACTTCGGAGCCGATATTGATGATGCGTCCCCACTTTTGTTCCTTCATATGTGGCAGAACCGCACGCGTCAGCAGGAAGGGGCTGATGAGGAAGAAATTCAGCATCGACTGGTAGAACTCAACCGAATACTCTTCGATCGGGAAGTGCGGCTGGTCGCATGTTGCGTTGACAATAACGACAT
Organism: uncultured Armatimonadota bacterium; assembly: GCA_903881535.1. Lineage (GTDB taxonomy): Bacteria > Armatimonadota > Armatimonadia > Armatimonadales > Armatimonadaceae > CAIRTT01. The sequence continues at coordinate 2,842 of CAIRTT010000178.1, read as the reverse complement.
CCACGCCTCCGAGATCGCGCCCGATGTCACTGACCATTTGGTTGATCTGGGTTTCATCGATCACCGATGCTTTGTACAGCGCACCTTCGAGTCCCTCACCACGGAATTCGGCAAATGCCTTTGCTGCACGGGCATCATTGTTTGCGTAGTTCATCGCCACTTTGGCACCCGCACGGCCAAGAGCAAAGGCCATTGATTTACCCAAGCCGGTTGTGGAACCGGTAACCAGTACGACCTTGCCGGCGAGGTCAAAGAGATTGCGTGTAGACATGCGGTCAGTTTCGCCCGATGGGCATAATCTGTCAAGGAAATCCACGCTCGGTGCAAACCGTCTACCGGTAGAATGATAGACCGCCGGAGGCTTCTGACAATGCACGACCATCGCCCTGTTTCCCGCCGCAACTTTATCGGGATTGGACTTGGCAGCACGATTGCTGCGCTTGGGGGCACACATGTTCTCGCCGCGCCACAAACCAACCCGGCCGCTAAAGCCAAGCGCGTCCTTGTGATCTTTGAACAAGGCGGCATCAGCCATACAGATACGTGGGATCCCAAACCTGATGCCCCTAGCGAACATCGGAGTCCATTCAAGACGATTTCTACCGTGGTCCCCGGAATGCAATTCACGGAGCTGCTTTCGAAGACCGCCAAGGTTGCCAACAAACTAACCGTTGTTCGGTGCATGACGCAGCCAACGGCTGGTATCGGTGATTCGCACCCAAAAGGCTCAAAGTACATCTTCAGCGGGGAAGCTCCTGGCGGACCTGTGGACATGCCCGACATCGGAGCGATTGTGGCTGCAAAGCTCCGCTCCGATGCCCTTTACCTCCCGGCGAACATCCTTGTCCCCGGAAACTCCGAGCAGGCGGCCGAGTCCGCGCCGGGCTTTTTACCTCCTGGCTATGCAGCATTTAGGACAACCGGTTCCCCTGCCGACCCTAAGTGGAAGGTGCCGAACCTAGGCCTGCTCGCGGGTATCGATGAGCGCCGCTTCAAAGACCGCCAGGACCTGCTCTCACGACTTGATATTGGGTTTACACAGGGTGGGCGTCCACGGGATGTCGAAGCGATGGACTCACTTGTCCACCAAGCGGCTGACATGCTTACCAACCCGAAAACGCGTGGGGCATTTGATTTGGGCAATGAGTCACCAGCGATGCGCGAGCGCTACGGAACCGGGCACCGCGGGCAGAGCTATCTCCTTGGCCGCAAGCTGATTGAGTCCGGCGTGCGCTACGTGACCGTCGATTGCCGTGAGCCGTTTCACTCACATGTCAATGGAAAAGCTGTCACCTACGATGGCGGTGGAAATATGAACTGGGATCACCACGATGCCATTTACTCCACAAGCCATACGAACATCCCAAATGGTGGTGCTGGCTCGGGGCGGTTTGGTATCGGTACGTGGCCGATGATGGGTTCGCTTGACCAGGCATTCAGTGCATTGATCACCGACCTCGATCAGCGCGGCTTGCTCGCCGATACGCTGGTCTGTCTCGTAACCGAGTTTGGCCGGACGCCAAAGGTCAATGACCGCCAGGGCCGCGACCACTGGACGCATGCCTTCTCCTTTGCCTTCGCCGGTGCCGGTGTACCGGGCGGGCAGGTGGTTGGCTCGACGGACCGGGATGGCGGCTTTATCACGAGCAGCAATGCCTACACCATAGAGGATTATGCGGCGAGCATCTTTGCAAAGGTTGGGATTGACCGTGCGCACCCGCTGCACACGCCGACGGGTCGTCCAGTGCCTATCGCCGGCAAGGGCCGCCCCATTCCCGAGCTGTTTTAGGATGACAGGCTAGCCAAGGTGATCAAATACCTCGGGTCCAAGCGGACATTGGTACCGCAGATAACCGACACGATTCAGGCTCTCGGCGCTGTTAAAAGCATCACGGACCTGTTTTCTGGAACCGCACGCGTCGGCCATGGCCTCAAGGGTTTGGGGTATCGCATTCATTCAAATGACTTTCTTGCCTATGCCCACACGCTGGCGCATTGCTATGTGCAGACGGACCGCCCGGATGTCATCGATGATGCATCCGCTGCTATAGAGATCCTAAATGCCCTCCCGGGCAAAGCTGGCTATTTCACAGAAACCTATTGCATCCAGAGTCGCTTTTTTCAGCCAGAAAACGGCGCCCGCGTGGATGCGATGCGCGATTACATCGACACAATGGACCTCACCCCGGATGCCCGTGCGGTTGTGCTTGTTTCCTTAATGGAAGCAGCCGACAGAGTGGACAGCACGACAGGCCTGCAAATGGCGTATGTCAAGCAATGGGCTCCGCGCTCATTCAACCCGGTTCGGCTTCGCCTCCCAAGCGTGCTCGCACAAGGGAAACATGGGAAGAGCCGAGCGACCTGCCTCGATGCCACTCTCGCGGCGGCAGACACCGATACCGATCTCGCCTATCTGGATCCTCCGTATAACCAGCATAGCTATCTCGGCAACTACCATATTTGGGAGACATTGATACGTTGGGATGCCCCAGAGGTCTATGGCACGGCGTGCAAAAGGATTGACTGCCGGACACGGAAGAGCCCATACAACACGAGGCGCTCGTTTGCGGCGACCATGGATGAACTGATCCAGGCCATTTCCAGTCCGTACATCCTCGTCTCATTCTCGGATGAAGGCTTTATCCCCAAATGCGAAATGATTCGCCTGCTCGCGAAGGCTGGCGATGTCCATATCTGGACGACTGAATATGCCCGCTACGTCGGTGCACGGATTGGCATCCACAACCCAAGCGGAGACAAAGTCGGCACCATCGGCAAGCTCCGCAACCGTGAACACCTCTTTCTCTGCGCACGCCAGCCTCTGACCAAGCTGGAACGCCGT
>CAIRTT010000177.1 GCA_903881535.1 uncultured Armatimonadota bacterium | reverse complement strand
CCTTTCGTGGATGAAGCAGGTTGCGCAAGGGCAGTTCTTTCAGGAAAACCGCTTTTGCATTGAGCCGCAAAAGAGTGTTCTGTTCAATATTTGGTTTTTGATTCTTGGGGCGCTGAGCAAAGTCACCGGTGGTCCGCTTGCTTACCATGTCGGACGTTTGGTTGGGGTCGCTGGCCTCGTCTTCGCAGTTGCACGGCTTGCGCAAAGCATCTTCAAGGACACAAAGCACCAGCGGCTTGGACTTCTTTTTACCTGTCTGGCATCCGGATTTGGCTACCTCTTTGGCGGCTTCAGCGCTGCGCGCGGCTTTACAGGGCAGCCGATTGACTTGTTTCAACCTGAGATCTCAGTGTTTCAGGTCAGCGTGTATTCACCCCTGTTTGCGCCGGCGCTGGCATTGATCGTTGTTGCGGTCTCAAGCTGGATAAGAGCTGAATCATCGCATGCAACCAAACATGCCGTCGTCGCTGGCATCGCTACAGCGTTGCTAGGAAACATCCACAGCTACGATGTTTTACATGTGATGCTTTCTGTTATTTGTATCCGGGTAACGAGTGATGTTATTCAAAAGCGCGTCAATGTGCACGCGTGGCTGCTTGCGGTGGGCGCGGGGGTGATTGCCCTGCCGACGACAGCCTGGGTTTTTTATGCCACGCGTGTAGACCCTTTGTTTGCAGCCCGTGCAGATACAGATACACGCACGGCTGCGCTCCACTGGGTACTCATCGGTTTTGGTATCGCGTTGCCGCTTGCGATTGTGGCCGTCATGAACGCAATCAAGGCACGTGACCTGCCGAAGTTGTATTTGGCTGCCTGGTTTGTCGGCGCTTTGTTATCATCGCAGCTGCCATTTGCCTTTCAGCGCAAAATGCTAATGGGGGCTCAGATTCCGCTTGCCATGCTGGGCGTTGCCGGTTTGCTTTATATTGCAACAAAGCTGACGGGTGATTTTCCAAAGATTCTTATCGGAACTGCGGTGTTGTTGGCGCTTCCGACGAATGTTTTGTGGGTACAGGATGCGATGTCGAAGCTACCGGTGAATGCTGGTTCGACCCAGATGCGACCTTATCTCACGACAAGTGAAAACGATGCGCTGACGTGGCTTGGCCGAAACGGCAAAGCCACCGATGCGGTCCTAGTCGGACCTGATCCCACCAGTCATCTTCGCTTTCCGGGTGTGGCGCTGATGCCGCATCTGTCCGTCTACGTACCGGCGATTGCTGGCTTGACTGTCTTTGATGGCCATTGGTCTGAGACCATCAACTACGGTGCGAAGATCACTTCGATAGTGCGATTCTTTGATGCATCGACAACGGATGATGTCCGCCGTGAAATCCTGGTGCAGAATCGAATTCGCTATGTTCTTTATCCAAACAAACTTGCGGATGGTCCGCTTGCCGATGGCACGGGTGCAGCGCTCTTAAAGTCCGATGGCTCACCGCAGTACATCCCGGTTCGGTGGTCAAATGGGACGCTGACATCGCAGACGGCATCACCTGCGTATCCGGTGAACCCGCTCGGGATGAAGCGTGTGTTTTCCAGCCGTGATGTCGAGATTTTTGAGGTTGTGAATTGAGTTCAGCGCTTACATTTCGTGTGACGAAGACAGCATCTGACTGTAATGCCCGTTTAGGCACGCTGACGCTTCCGCGGGCGACATTGGAAACGCCAGTGTTTATGCCGGTTGGGACACAGGGGACGGTCAAGGCGATGCTCTTTGAGAACATCGAACAGCTCGGCTATAAGCTGATCTTAGGGAACACCTTTCACCTCTACTTACGTCCCGGAAGCGAGCGTGTTGAGCGTCTGGGTGGTCTCCCAAATTTCATCGGATGGTCGGGAGCGATGCTTACTGATAGCGGTGGTTTTCAAGTGTATTCCCTGAAGGACTTGCGGAAGATTACGGAGAGTGGGGTGGCGTTTAAGTCACCTATTGATGGCTCAAAGCACGATTTTACACCTGAGCGTGTGATGGAGATTGAGCATCAGCTGGGCGCGGATGTCATCATGGCATTTGATGAGTGCACGCCTTATCCAGCTACGGAAGAGTATGTTCGTCTGTCGATGGAACGTACTCACAGGTGGGCAATACGGTGCCGGGACAGGCATGCAGAGCTCGGTGGTGACAGCACAGGGCACAACCTGTTTGGAATCGTGCAGGGTGGCACGGATGACGCTTTGCGTGCGGAGAGCGCTGCGTTTATGTCATCGCTGGACTTCGCCGGTGTTGCCATCGGCGGCGTTAGTGTTGGCGAACCTCCGGCTGAGATGTATCGCATCACTCGAAATACGGCTCCACTGCTTCCATTGAATAAACCACGCTACCTGATGGGTGTCGGGATGCCCGAGGATATTCTTGAAGCTGTGATCGCAGGGATGGATATGTTTGATTGTGTGCTACCAACGCGTATGGCGCGCAATGGCACTGTGTTCACAAGCCAAGGGCGGAGGCATGTCAGCAATGCCCGCTTTGCCGAGGATACGAACCCGATAGACCCGGATTGCGACTGTCTGACATGCACGCGGCACAGTGCAGCCTATCTCCGGCATTTACACCGCTGTAACGAGATTCTCTTTGCAAATCTGGCATCGATTCATAACCTCGCTTTCTACGCCAGGTTGATGCAGCAGATACGGGGTGCTATTGCAGATGGCTCGCTGCTACAGCTAAGAGATTCGCTGCGGGACCAGTGGGGGCTTGTACCAATCGACGAATTAACATAGTTGATATGCCCCTTGACGTTTAACATCACTGTGACATAAGATAGCCTGAATAAGAATGTAAACCCTCCGAGTGTGGGTGAGGTTACGCTGTTGCCGGAGATGCCTGAGGTTGAGACGCTTCGACGCGGATTAGAGAGGGCAGCTGTTGGTCAGAGTATTACGGGAATCCAAGTGTCGGATGAACGTGTACTCAAGCGGTGTAGTGTTGACAGTTTTGCGGAACGACTCGCTGGTACGACTGTCAAGGCAGTTAATCGCAGGGGTAAGTATCTGCTGTTTGAAATGGATTGTGGCAGCATGCCACCGTTTCATTTGGTTTTGCACTTGAATATGAAGGGGAGCATTCGTCGCTACGGTGTCGATCTACCTACTCAAAAATATGAGTGCGTTCGTGTGGGTTTGAGTACAGGCGATGTACTTGTCTACACGGACATGTGGACGTGGGGTGGTTGGCATTTCGATGATGCATCGGAGTTTACGCAAGTAGCCGAT
>CAIRTT010000176.1 GCA_903881535.1 uncultured Armatimonadota bacterium | reverse complement strand
TCACCACCGGACATGTTGTCCCTGTGGATGCGGGTTTAAACGAGGCCTTCCTACGGTAGGTAAGGTTTGAGAAGGAGACGCTGCGCGAGCGCCTTGCTGAGTTCTACGCGCAGCGCACGCTCCTCAAGGGACGTGTGAGTCCAAAGGAAGTGACGGAAGCCATTTACATCATGGCATCCCCGCGGCTCTATGTCACCACCGGACATGTTGTCCCTGTGGATGCGGGTTTAAACGAGGCCTTCCTACGGTAGGTAAGGTTTGAGAAGGAGACGCTGCGCAAGCGCCTCGCGGAGTTCTACGCGCAGCGCACGCTCCTCAAGGGACGTGTGAGTCCAAAGGAAGTGACGGAAGCCATTTACATCATGGCATCCCCGCGCCTCTATCTCACCACCGGACATGTTGTCCCTGTGGATGCGGGCAAATGAAAATGCCGGCTGGCCGCTTACGAAACGGTGGTCAGCTGGCGGAACCTGCGGTGAAACGGCCTAGTGTAGCGTCGTTCCGGTGACCAGTCTGGATTCGCAAGCACAATCCGGTCAAAGGTGCCCCGAAATGGCCTGACCATGACTCGGGCAAGACAGTCTGCAACCAGCTCCGGGTGAGCCCCGTATGCCCCCGTTCCAAATGGCGGGAGCACCACGCGGTCGTAGCCAAATGCACCGGCAATCCATAGCATCCGCGTAAAACGCTGCGTCAACAACACTTCTCGTGCAAGCTCGCTCAGACCTTGCGTCCGCGGGGGGCTCACAGCGAGGATGTCCATCGTCCACGGCTCCGTAAGCAACGCACCGTCATCGGAGCGGATCACACTGACTCCCGGACACAGCGCGGCCCACTCGGTGGCGACCACTGGGGAAAACTCGCGGTGAAAAGGGTACATCGCAAGCGCAGCCAGCGATGACAACACGGTCGTCGTACGGCAAACAAACTCTTCTATTCCCCGCCCGTGGTCCAGCAGCTTGCCGCCGGGATGGTTGCCATCGGTTGGCATCACCGTCAGCACACGAAACACTCCATGCCGAGCCTGACGAGTAGCGGCAGTCAGGGTTGTATTACGGACCTCGACCCGGGTCGTTTGGAACCGCTTGCGAAATGCCGGAAGCTCCGCTTCCGGCGGAAGATCGAGCGTCGAAAGGCGCTGGGCAAGTAATCGTTCCGACAACTCGACAGGCATTCCGTGTACAAAATAACGCTCGTGCTCAAGAACATCGATGGTCTGTGAACCAACATCCATGCACCAGTCATCATCCCGGTCCATCTGAGCCCGCATTTCCGCCGCGGCATCCGCTGAATCGAAAAAGGCATACTCAAACTTAGCAGACCTGCGCGTAAGGGATAGAAGCCTTAGGTCCGATGGAGATGCCATAACTGCTATCCTATCCTTAGTTGCACTCGCAATGAGTTATCAACATTTCACATGTGAACTTTGACATCTTGTGCAGATTTATAGTACGGCTGACCCCGTATAAACCCCGATGTTTCTTGCGTCAAACATTTACAACGTCATTCAGACATACCGCAGCAAATCGTCTGGCGTTACACTCATCACATGGAAATCTGTCTGGTTGGTGGCTCCGGCATAATCTCGACATCCGTCACCAAGCTCCTCCTCGAGCGCGGGCACACGGTAACGTGCGTCACGCGTGGAAATCGCCCCCTCCCCGATGGCGTTGAGCCTATTGTCGTCACGAGTATCGAGGATGGCACCCTCTCCCGTGAAGTGCGCTACCGCCACTTTGATGCGGTGGTGGATTTTCTGTCCTTTGATGCCGATGATGCAGCCCGGGCCATTGAGACTTGGACGGGCCGAACCAGTCAATATGTCTTTATCAGCTCTGCCAGCTGCTATAAAAAACCTGCGGGCAGCCCGTTCATCACCGAGAGCACACCCCTTGCAAATCCTCATTGGGATTACAGCCGGAAGAAGATCGCCGCAGAGCTAGCCTTCGATGCAGCAGCGCGCGAAACAAACTTCCCGCTTGTTACTGTCAGGCCATCGCTGACCTATGGCGATCACCATATCCCGTTGATTCTCAACAGCTGGACGCACCCGTACACCATCATCGACCGGATGAAACGTGGACAGGCTGTCATCCTCCCAGGGGATGGTGCATCGCTGTGGACGATTACCCACGCCGATGACTTTGCCTTTGGCCTTGCGGGCCTCCTCGGGAATCCGCAGACCCTTGGGCATGCATTTCACATCACATCCGATGAATCCATCACTTGGCGGCAGGCGTTTGAAATGGCCGCATCAGCGTTTAATGTCCCGTATATCCCGGTGGAAATCTCAAGTCAGACGCTTGCCAAAGCCTATCCAGATTGGGAAGGAACGCTTCTTGGTGACAAGGCGGTCAGTGTTGTCTTCGATAACAGCAAGATCAAGCGCTTTGTCCCAGGATTTGTGGCATCCATTGGTTTCGCCGAAGGGATGCGCCGTGCGGCGACGTGGTTTACCGAGCATCCAGGGTTTCGCACGGTTGAACCGGAACTCGATGCGCGCCATACACAGCTTGCAGGGATGTATCACGAGCTGGAGGCGGCATTGGTTGGCCGACTCCGAAGGGGAGATGCGGTTCGGTAGAGACGTGCCTTACAGGTTTCTGGCCAAGTCCCGGAGTGCATCCGAGCTCGATTTTTCCTCGGTCATCGCACGCTGAAGCTCCGCCATACGATCCGATGTCTGGTTTGCCGGGTCACGCCGGAGTAAAGCTGTCTGTACATCGACAGTGCCACACGCCACCGCGTAGCGGACGATTGCCTCACGCATCGAAGATGCTTTTGCAAGCAACATATCTGCATGGCTCCGGGACATATCAAGGTCTCCGAGGGCTGCATCACGCTCATCTTGTAAGTAACTAACCTGCGCTTCGAGTGTCGAAATGAGCTCTTGCAGACGCTCGACTTCCGATGCGTTTACTGCCGTTTCCTTGATGGATGTCAGCTCTGCGGCAAGGGTGTCAAGCTGGGATGCGGTTGCTTGATGGGCTTCATCCACACTCTGACGTAGCGTAGCCAACGCAGTTTCGAGTTTAGTGATTTGTTCGTCCATCGTGTCCTCCATCATCGACCGCAAACGTTGCATGTGCAAGCCATGTACCACAGGACTGACTGCATAAATCATGCCGCTCCCACGAACCTGCAAAAGGGAAGGCAAATCATCCATAAAAGTGCCGGCTTTGGTACAATTACATCCACACCCGGGCATTGGTTTCCTGCCGTGGAATAGAATCGGGATACCAGCCGTTTACCATCATGGCAGCGGTACGGTAATTGCACTATCAGAAAGTAATCATGCCCGAATCATCCGATGTCACCAAGCTGGGAACATTTTCATTTGACCGAGACCTTAGGTTTACTTGGTTGGATGATGGTGATGCCACAGAGATGCTTGGCCAGAGTATCTGGACGATTATCGGGGGACCGTGGCGCCAGGCGCTATACCGCGCACTAAAGTCCATCGCGCGTGGCAATACAAATGTCGACGAAACCGTTGTGATCGCTGACCGTAAGGTAACCGCCCATCTCTCACGCACGGATGCCGGCTATGAAGCCAGCTTTACAATCACCGGCATGGGTGGCACTGTTCCAACCCTACTCGCTCCTGTTGCACAGGAAAGTATCCATATTGCAACCCCGCCCGAAGGGGATGATTTCTTCGTCCGGGCAGCGGATTTGCTCTGTGTTCTAACCGTCCCCGATGGACGTCTCAAGCGGATTAATCCAGCCTGGGAACGCGCCCTTGGCTTCCCTATGGCGGCACTCGAAGGCAAACGCCTCGAGGATTTGATTCATTTGGATGACCAGCCGGAAGTTGCGGCGGCGCTCTCGATGCCGACAAGTGACCCCAGCCCACGGCGCTTCACGTGTCGTTTGAAGTCCGCAAGTGGCGAGCTTCGCTATCTCCAATGGAGTGCTGCACTTGGTCAAAATGGTGGAGAGCTGTATGCGGCGGCACGGGATGTAACTGAACACCGCGTCGCGGAAGCTGCAATTCGGCGCCAGATTTACCGTGATCCATTGACACAGCTGCACAACCGCCGCTTCCTCGAGGACCAGCTTGGCGAGGCGCTTGCGGCAGGAAATGACAGCCCGCTGGCATTGCTGTTCATTGATTTGGATCGCTTCAAGCCCATTAATGATGCGCTTGGCCACGATGTCGGAGACCAGGTGTTACAGGTCGTCGCGCGGCGGTTGGAGCAGACGCTCCGCGCTGAGGATGTCGTTGCACGCCTCGGCGGGGATGAGTTTGTCGCTCTACTTCCACGGATTGCTGCGATTGGGGATGCTGCATTGGTTGCGCAAAAGCTCCTCGAGGCGCTCCAGCAACCTTGCCATATTGCTGGGCAGGATTTGGTGCTCTCAGCGAGCATCGGAATCTCAATTGCTCCATTGCACGGGCGCGAGCCACTGACATTAATGAAGCTCGCGGATGC
>CAIRTT010000175.1 GCA_903881535.1 uncultured Armatimonadota bacterium | reverse complement strand
TGCCTTCATAATTAACTCCAGAACTTGCGAATCTTCTCAGCGACAATTTCACAATCACCTGCGTAGAGGTCAGGATGAACAGGAATCGATAGAACTTCAGCACATGCAGCTTCAGAAAACGGAAATTGTCCAATTCGCCCAGAGACAATATCGGCATACGCCGGAGCCAAATGAAGTGCAATGGGATAGAAAACTCCTGACATGATTCCATGCTCCATTAAATGTTGCTTGAGAGCATCCCTTTGACCATTCATCACCGATATCGTGAATTGATGAAATGTATGATAATTCCCATCAATGGTTGTAGGAAGCCTGATACTGTCAATGTCAGATAATTCCGATGTGTAGTGCGCTGCATGTTCGCGTCTTTTGTCCGTCCACGCATCAAGCATTTTCACTTTGGCCGAAAGAACAGCGGCTTGGATGGCATCAAGTCGGCTACAAACGCCAACTTCACGATAGTCGTAAGTTCCCTTCGAACCATGAAAACGAAGTATCCTAATTTTCTCAGCGAGTGCACTGTTGTTTGTGATCACCATTCCAGCATCACCAGCAGCCCCGAGATTTTTCGTGGGATAAAAACTAAGTGTAGAGATGTCTGCGGTGCTACCGAGTTTTTCGCCATTTTGCGTCGCGGCTATTGCTTGCGCGGCATCACCAATCGTTACAATTCCGTGCTTCTTGGCAATTGCGCCAATCTCAACCATATTGGATATTTGTCCAAACAGATGAATTGGAAGAATGACCTTTGTCTTAGGTGTGATCACAGCTTCTAGCTGATCAGGCGCCATGGTGTAACTGATTGGATCAATGTCGACAAATACTGGCTTTGCTCCGAGAAGAACAACCGTTTCGACGGTAGCCACAAAGGTGAACGGGCATGTTATTACTTCGTCGCCTGGTCCAACGCCAGCAGCCATTAATGCCAATAGCAAGGCATCCGTACCGTTTCCGACACCAACTGCATGATCCGCACCTGACATTTCTGCGATCGTTGCCTCAAACGTTGATACTACTTCCCCAAGAATGTAGCCACCAGAACGCAATACACCGAGCACATTAGTTTCGATTTCACCTTGTAAACTTGCGTGTTGAGCAGCAAGATTCGCCATTGAAATTACATTACTAGTCCGCTGAGCTGACAATACGGGTCCCCTTACGCAACACAGTTCCAGCAGCATACACTGATGGAATATTGATAATCACATCATCCTCGACATGGCAGCCATCATCAAGAATCACACCCTCTAGGTGACATCCATCGCCAACCAAAACATTGGCCTCGAGGATCACATCTGTGAGTGTTGTACTTGTGCCAACTCTACAGTTCTTACCAATCACTGAATTGCCTGTGACGGATGCACCGCTGTGGACACGTGCATTCTTCCCGATATGCACGGTGGGAGCAATGTGGGCTGTAGGGTTCACTTCAGCACCTTCTTCACTCCAATATCCTGCAACATCCCATGCTCCAGGAGGATCGACTGCAATTTCCCGTGTCAGGATTGCGTTCGTTGCTTGGCGATACTGAGCTGGTCGACCAATATCAAGCCAGAAACCTTCTCGAGCTGTTGCATACACGGGGGCGCCTTGCTGAAGCAGTAATGGATACGTCTCACGCTCGACAGATACTGCCCGGCCCGTTGGAATGTGCTCCAATGCTTCTGGCTCCATGATGTATATGCCTGCATTAATGTAATCGACACCTGTTGTTTCAAGATGTGTTGCACTCGCAAGGGCTTTTTTAATCGATTCGGTCGGCTCACGGAACTCAAGTACACGGCCGGTATGATCCGTGTCAATCACTCCGTAGGGGCTTGGACTGGGCACTTCCTTCAATGTTAGGGTGGAGATTGCCCCCATTTCACGGTGGAACTTCACAATCGAGTCGAGGTCAAAGTCGGTTAGAACATCGCCATTGAGAACCACAAAAGTGTCATTCCCAGCCAGCCTTTGTGCATTCTTTATTGCACCAGCAGTTCCAAGCGGTGTCGTTTCAATGGCATATTGCATACGGACACCAAAATTGCTTCCATCACCAAAGTGAGCCGCAATCGCATCCGCCATGTAGTTCGTACAGAAAATAACTTCATCTATGCCGTATTTACGAAGCCAAGCAACTTGATATTCAAGGAATGGTCGATTAACAACGGGAATCAGCGGTTTAGGGCGCGTGTATGTGAGTGGACGCAGCCGGGTACCGGCTCCGCCTGCGATAATTATGCCTTTCACTGCAATTGCTCCTTTAACATCCGTTCCAGCTGTGGCCGGTCGGCTGATTCTTCCAAAGCCAATTCCAAAACGGAAGCGTAGTAGGTATCAAAGTTACCTACATCATGACGCTTCTCGTTATCTATCAGGGGAACGTTCTCAATCCTATGACCTGATTGAATCCAGTTATTAAGGCAACCTGTGAGCTGATGCTCTGTTCCGTCTGTCGGTTTCGTGTCTTGTATGATTTGGAATAGTGATGTATCGATTAGGTAACGTGCGCAAACAGCATTTCGCGAAGGAGCATCATCGGGGTTTGGTTTCTCTACAATGTGCGAAATATAATCCGTACCTTGCTCAAGCGCAATAATTCCGTACCTCGAGACAAACTTCATTGAGACTTCACGTGTCGCGATCGCCCCATCCGCCTTTGTGTCCAACATACGCTTGATGACACTCCCATCCGGTCCGCCCGAGAAGAATGAATCACCTAGCGCGATAAGCATTTTGCATCCAAAAGGTACAAACGGTTGGGCACACAGAACGGCATCCGCAAGACCACCCATGTGACTTTGCACAGCATATTGGATACACACGCCTAATCTCGCACCATCCCCTAGCATAGCCTC
>CAIRTT010000174.1 GCA_903881535.1 uncultured Armatimonadota bacterium | reverse complement strand
TACTCCCAGATTGAGCTCCGAATCTTTGCACATGTGGCTGAGGATGAAGAGCTGCGTGCGGCATTCTGGTCCGGAGAGGACATCCACGTCTACACCGCGAGTAAGGTCTACGGTGTCGAGCCCGCGGATGTCACCAAGGACATGCGACGCGCCGCGAAGACCGTGAACTATGCGGTTCTGTATGGCATTTCCGATTTTGCCTTAGGCCGTCAGCTCAAAATGACGAGTGGCGAAGCAAAGGCGCTGAAGGCCGGCTACTTCGAGCGCTTCCCAGCCGTTAGAACGTGGCTGGATACAACGATTGCGTTTGCCCGTGAGCACGGGTACGTGCAGACATTAGATGGCCGCCGGCGCTGGATTCCCGACATCAACAGCCGGGTCTTCCAGTTCCGCCAGGCAGCGGAGCGTGCCGCGGCAAATATGCCCATTCAGGGGTCAAGCGCTGACATCATGAAACGGGCGATGATCGACACCGCCCAAATGTTGAAGACATCCAACTTGCCAGCAACATTGCTGCTGCAGGTCCACGATGAGCTTCTTTTCGAAGTGGATGCTGGAGCGGCACAGGACCTTGCGAGTCATGTTCGAGGCTGTATGGAAGGTGCTGCAAAGCTGTCGGTCAACCTGGATGTCGATGTCAAAACCGGGTTGAACTGGGCGGAAACAATGCCACTCGACCCTGGTGCCTAGCGATCGCGGGTGGCATTGGGTTTGCTTGCCAATGTGCCGAATTTTCGTGCCTGTTCGTGTGTCTAACAGTAAACACTGCACTTAGTCGCACCCGGTAACAATAGGCGCCACGAGCGTCTTGGATACCAATCAAATTACGTAGAAATGCGTGTATTTTACATTGACAAATCACGTTATTAAGGTTCTGTGACGGTCCGTGTCGGCATCTTTCCCTGTGGATGGGGCAGGCATTAAGTTCCCCCGTTTTTCGAGGAAATTTTGGGTGTATTAAATACGCTGGTATCGCTTGACTTCGAACACTACCTACGCCTATAATCCCGAACGCACGCAGTGATAACACAATATCTAGGGGCAGATTGCCATGGGGCTAACTAGATGTTGATTCTCACGTAGATGCGGCATTTGGTAGTTGTTGATAGGAAGTGCTGTAGATGACGACGATCCCGACGAAAAGTAAGACCACCAGGGTTGAGCTCGGAACAAAGGTATTTGAGCTGGATGAGGCCAAAGCCGTAGAGGCTCTTCAGGCAAAGCGTGTTATTAACGGTCGGGCAACGATGACGTTCAACCTTTTGCCTTTGAAGTACCAGTGGGCGTACGAAATCTACCGCAATATGAAGGCAAATCACTGGGAACCAGAAGATATCCCGATGCAGCGCGACATCGAGCAATGGCGTTCAGAATCGGCTCTCACTGAGATTGACCGTTGGATTCTCCGAATGGCTGTTGGTTACTTCAGTGCGGCCGAAGGGATCGTCGGAGATAACATCCAGCACGTCGTCCGTGAGCTGGTTACTGCAAGTGAAATTAAGCTGGTTCTTGGACGCCATGCACATGAGGAAAATATCCATGCGGATAGCCTCCTGTACATGATCTCGTCCCTTGGCCTGAATCCACATGAGTGTGAGGCGATGTTCGAAGACATTCCGACCATCAAGAAGAAGAATGAGTTCGTTAGTCGCATTTCCAAATCTCTCCGCCGTGATATTGACCTGACAGATCCAGACAACCAGAGACTGCTAGCCAAGAACATTTTTGTCTTTGGCCAGTGTATGGAAGGGACGCAATTTTACGGTCTCTTTGGGATGATGCTGTCCCTCTACCGTCAGGGCAAGTTCCCAGGTATTGGAATGATGTTCCGCTATACGTTGCGGGATGAGTCAAACCACATCGAAGTTTTCCGCAACCTCTTTATTGCTTTGATTCAGGAGAACCACGAGCTGTGGACGGTTGGCTTCAAGCAAGAACTCACAGACCTTATGAAGGAAGCTGTGTTGCTTGAGAAAGAGTTCATTCGGGACTGTCTGCCAGTTGCCGCTCTTGGACTTTCTTCCGAAGAGTTTGAATCGTACATCGATTACATTGCGGACCGTCGCCTCGAAGGCGTTGGTCTCGACCCACTGCATCCTGGGCTTGTGAATCCACTTCCGTGGCTTGCAGAACTCATGGACATTCGCAAAGAACAGAACTTCTTTGAAGGGCGTGTCACGGAGTATCAGAAGTCGAGTTCGCTCAGTACTGTGGATGACGACGATCTTTAAGTTCGGACCTTTCCGGATTTTGGATGACAGCAGAGTTTGAATATATCGGGCAGATAGCCCGGGTTTTCTGGAGTTGTGGTGAGTTATGGCAACAAGATCGAATCTTCCTGAGATACTGCGTGACCTCGAAGTCAAGAAAGTCGTCGAGTCAAACGGGCGGCCACAGATTAATTGGGCGACGCACCTGAGTATTGCGCAGGAGATCACCGATGCTGGGCACGTTCGTGTAATCAGTGAAGGTGCGGATGGTGGCGCTAGTCTTGCGCGGGTTGCACAGCTCGTGGGCGATGCGCTTGCCAATGTGTATGTTGCCCGTGGCCTCGATGTCGATACAGCCGCAAATCGCGAGTTTGTATCAGGCGTCGCACGTGGTGTTGCAGACCGGATTGCATCCGTCGCACATGATACGCAGCTTATCCGCCTCTCGGAATACGACCTTTCAGTTTTGACCGAAGCGGTGTTGATTGAGCGCGGTTCTTTCGATGTTGCAAAGAGTCTTGTGATGCAGCGGGCGACACTCCCATTTGGTAGGGGAGTCGTTGCTGACCTCCGCTTGATTCGCCGTAATGGCCAAGTGGTTCCTTGGAATGCCGACAAAATCGAAATCGCAGTGCGTAAGGCATTCTTAAGCCTTCAGCTCGATTCCGAACTTGCCATCGAAATTTCTGAGAAGGTAACGCATAGAGTCCGTACTCTGGGACGCTCTTATGTGTCGATTGAAACGGTGCAGGACCTGGTTCAGGAAGAACTGATTCTTTCTGGATACATGAAGGTTGCCGAACACTACATCGTTTATAGAGCACAGCGTGCGCTACTGCGTGCTCAGGAACAGGCGATGCTTGCAAGTGGCGACAATGCGCAGGTGTCGCTACTTTCCGTGATGGAACCGGATGGCTCGCTTGTTTTCTGGGATGGCGAAGACCTAAGGGCCAGGATTGAATTCGCGCGTATTGGATTGGATCTGGCACTGGGTTCGACAGAGATCGAGGCTGAGCTCCTCCGTTCGGTACGCCCGGACATTTCGCGTAGTGACCTTGAGAGGACTATCATCCTCAATGCAAAGGCCTTAATGGAGCGTGATGCTGACTACGCCAAGTTTGCCGGCCGCATTCTCTTGTCTTTTATTTACGAGGAAAGCCTCGGCTGGGACATCGTCCGGGATGGCGTTTCAGGGCTTCAGTCCGCGCATGCTAAGGCGCTCCGAAAGTCCTTGGAGCGGATGGTTGAAATCGGTCGACTGGCAAAGGACATCCTGAACTATGACCTGGATCGGTTGGCGAAGGCACTAGACCCATCGGCTGACCTCGACTTTGACTATCTTGGATTACAAACACTCTACGACCGCTACCTCATCACGGATAAAACGGGCAACCGAAAGCGCCGGATAGAGACGCCGCAGCTATTCTGGATGCGTGTTGCCATGGGCCTGTTCCGTGAGGAACCAACCTTGCGTGAAGAGCATGTCATCGAGCTCTACAATATGTACAAGAGCCGGAGATTCTGTTCATCCACTCCGACCCTGTTTAACTCTGGCACCCTTCGCTCGCAGCTGAGCTCGTGCTACCTCTACAAGGTGGATGACTCCATCGAGTCGATCATGATTCGTGGCATCGCTGAAAATGCTTTTCTTTCAAAATGGGCCGGTGGTCTTGGCGGGTCGTGGACGGCGGTTCGTGGAACCGGTGGCTACATCCAAGGGACCAATGGCGAGAGCCAAGGTGTTATTCCATTCCTGAAAATGCACAACGATCAGCTGGTCGCAGTCAATCAAGGCGGTAAGCGTGCCGGCTCTGGGTGTGCATATCTCGAGGTTTGGCATAACGATATCGTGGACTTCCTTGAACTGCGCAAAAACACCGGTGATGATCGCCGCCGTACGCATGACATGAACACGGCTAACTGGATTCCCGATCTGTTTATGCAGCGGATGGAAGCACGTGGCACGTGGACGTTGTTCCGTTCATCTGATGTGCCTGACCTACACGACCTCTATGGTGCTGCGTTCGCAATACGCTACGAAGAATATGAAGCGTCTGCAGCGCGTGGTGAGATTTTCGGAAGGAAGATGGAAGCGCTCGACCTCTGGAAATCGATGCTGAAAATGATTTTCGAGACGGGCCACCCATGGATTACATTCAAGGATCCCTGCAACCTCCGCAGCCCACAGGACCACGTTGGCGTCATCCACAGCAGCAATCTTTGTACGGAAATCACGCTCAACACATCCGATGAGGAAACAGCCGTTTGTAACCTCGGGTCGGTGATTCTTGACAATCACCTCCTCGCCGATGGCACGCTCGATCACGTAAAGCTTCGTGAAACGATTCGGGTGGCTGTCCGGGCGCTTGATAATGTCATCGATATCAACTATTACCCAACAGAAGCCGCGAAGCGGTCTAACCTAAGGCACCGCCCAATCGGACTTGGCGTCATGGGGCTGCAATATGCGTTGTATAAGCGTGGGATTGCATTTGCATCCGATGAAGCGGTTGAGTTCAACGATGAAGTGATGGAAGCGATTGCTTATTATGCCTACGAGGCAAGTAGTGACCTCGCAGAGGAACGTGGCACGTACAGCACCTACAAGGGCAGTAAGTGGGATCGGGGCCTGATGCCAGCCGATACGCTTGAAATCCTTGAGCGTGAGCGCGGTGAAACCATTGAGGTCGCACGTGGTGGGAAGCTCGACTGGGCACCGCTACGTCAGAAGATCGCGAAGCAGGGTATGCGGAACTCAAATGTCCTGGCGATTGCCCCAACGGCAACCATCGCCAATATTATGGGTACCAGCCCATGTATTGAGCCGATGTACAAAAACCTCTTTGTAAAGAGCAATCTGAGTGGCGACTTTGTGGTTCTAAACCCATTCCTTGTCAAGGAACTCAAAACGCTTGGTTTGTGGACGGCAAAGGTTATCGATGACCTCAAGTATTTTGATGGTGACCTTGAGAGCGTTGAGGGCGTACCGGAAACCGTAAAAGAGCGGTACCGGACGGCATTCCAGATTCCGTATGAGTATGTCATCGATGCGGCTGCAAGGCGCCAAAAGTGGATTGATCAGTCCCAATCTGTCAATCTGTTCCTAGGCTCGCCTGACATGAAGGCGCTATCACATATGTACCGCAGGGCATGGAGAACGGGTCTTAAAACGACTTACTATCTCCGGACACTCGGAGCAAGCAACATCGAGAAGGCAACGGTTGCTGTGAAGCGCAACCAAAGCGGTGAAGGACAAGCAGAGGAGCTCAAGCTCTTTACACCAGAAGAGAAGACTGCCTGCAGCATTCAGGCGATGCTGGACGGTGAGGTCTGTGAGGCTTGTCAGTAGAGAATAACTGGCAGACCAAGTTAATTGACTTGGTCTTTCCCTTTTTAAGTGCCTGTTTCTTACACTCTGCAACATTCACAAGGTAATCTGCCCGCATTATTACGGGCAATTTCTGTCGAATGTGTATAATGCTAACCACTGAGGTGCATTAGCACCCGCCTTTTAGGACAATCGCCCTGTGTTGACACCCCGTGCATTAGAAGACCTTTGGAGCCGATTCAAAAATCGTGGCGACCAGCGTGCACGAGGTGCAATTGTCGATAATTACGCGTATCTCGTGAAAATCACAGCCGGACGTGTCGTTGCAAACCTTCCTCCCAATATGGACCGTGATGACCTCATCACAGCAGGTTCCATGGGGCTGGTCAAAGCTGTCGATCAGTTTGATAGTGGACGTCAAGTCAAGTTTGAAACATACGCCATTGCATTGATACGCGGTGCAATCTTGGAAAGCCTCCGTGAGGACGACTGGGTACCAAGGTCTGTGCGCGAGCGAAGCCGCAACCTGAGCCGGACCATGGTTGAGCTCGAACGTGAGCTCGGACATGCAGCATCCGAAGAACAGATTGCTGAGCGTATGGGTATCTCAACTGAAGAGTACGCCCGTATTGTCTCCGATGTCGGCCGAGGTGCAGTGACATCCCTAGAGGACATCCTCGTTGGTTCTGGTGGGGATGGTGAATCTCTCCACGTAGGTGACATCCTTCCTGATACAGCGGCTGGCCCAACAGACGAAGTTGAAATGCGGGAGCGGGTTCGTCAGCTCGGCCTTTCTATTGACCGATTGCCCGACCGCGAGCGCCTGGTGATAGCCTTGTACTACTACGAAGGGCTGACCTTCAAGGAAATTGGCAAGGTTTTGACGGTTTCTGAAAGCCGTGTCTATCAGCTGCACACACAAGCCGTCATCCGGATGCGTGGGTATCTTGGTCGTGATCGGGACCTGTTCCGCGAATCCTGACATAGTTGTCTGTATTTGCCTGACGGTAGTGAGGGATGCAAATGGCTCTTCTATTGACAATCGCTGCGGTGCACCTTGTTGTTGGTGTACAAGCCGATGTACCCGTATCACCTTCCGAGCTCTTCCAACGTGCCAAAACAGCTTACGCACAAGGTGACAGCGCGACTGCCCTAACCCTCATGGAAAAGGTCGTTGCTGCAGAACCAAAGAACGGTGATGCTCTAGGGTGGTTGGGTTTTTTGTTTTTGCGATCTGGAGATTCTGTCAACGCGGTGCCGGTTCTCGAAAGAGCCATAGCCCTTAAGCCCGGATCCGCTGAGGTTGTTACAAACCTTGCGAATGCTCTCCAAGGATTACCGACCAAAACTGCATCCCAGCAAACAAGAATTCAACAACTATTTGAGCAGGCAGTGAAAATTAATCCGTCTGCAAGCGAAGCCTACACAGGCCTTGGTTTTGCCGCATACAGACAAGGCGACTATGCAAAGGCTCTGGTTGCCTTTCGGCGAGTAACTGAATTAAAGCCCGCTGATGCTAGCGCCCACTTGAATCTTGGACTTGCGTATACACGGCGTAATCAGGACACCGATGCGCTTGCAAGCTGTAAGCGTGCGGTGACCATTAACCCAAAGTTGACGGCTGGTTGGATCTCCATCGCACAGCTAGAACTCAAGGCTAACAAATCTGCACCTGCACTGGCCGCATCGCTGAAGGCCGTCGGACTCGAACCCAGAAATATCGATGCCCTCCTTGTTCAGGCCCAGGCGGCAGTTGCGGCTAAACGGGATGACGAAGCGCAGGTAACCTACGGTGTCATCGCTGATATCTATGCATCTCCAGATGCACCGGCTGCTCAAAAAACGGATCCATCAGCCCGCTACAACCAAGGTGTATTGTTGGTTCGCCTAAACCGCCTTGCTGATGCACTTGCGGCCTTTGAAGTGGCTGCTCAAATTGACCCGAAGCACGCAGACACATCGCAAAATATCGGAACCGTTCTGTATTCACTAGGAAGGTATCCTGAAGCGTTAACAAAGTTTCAGGTTGCTGCTGAACAAGATCCCAAGTCAGCCCCGAAATGGCGAAATGTTGCATTCGCAGCACGCAAGACAACGGATGTGTCTGTCGAGATTGGCGCATTGCGTAAGGCCATTGCCTTAGATGTAACTGATGTCATCAGTCGACAGCTCCTTGCACCAGCACTTGCTGGTTCCGGGCGCTCCGCCGAGGCGATCGGTCTTTATCGCCAGCTCAGCACGCTCCAACCTAAAAGCGCCGCGCCGCTCGTTGCAATGGCAAGCTTGTTGATGAAGCAGGATCAGCTCGATTCCGCATTGACTGCTCTCAAGGATGCAACCGGACGTGAACCAGGAAATGCAGTTGCCTGGAATAATCTCGGTGTACTTTATGAACGCCGCGGACAAATAAACGATGCGATTGCATCCTACAAAGCTGCCATAAAAGCAAATCCATCCGATGTTGATGCAAAGGCAAATCTGGCACGCTTTGGCAAGTCGACTACGGGTACGACAAAGCCGTAGGCTGAAAGATACCAGATGCCTTTTGTCTTACTCCTTGCCAATAAGGACAAGGTGGCCGCTTCGGAAGCTTTGCTGCGTGTCCAGTCCGAGCTCGAAAGACACCACGTTGATGTGCGTATTGCATCCACCGATGTCGCCGTAGATACCAATGGCGCGCTTATGCTCGTGGTCTTTGGTGGGGATGGAACGTTGCTGGCCGCCGCACGGATGTACGCGGAAACCGGTGTGCCGATTTTACCTATACATGTCGGTCGATTTGGTTTCATCACTGAATCCGACAGCACGCAAGTGTGGTCGCACGTCCTGAGTGCCCTTGATGGCGCACTAGAGGTTCATACACGGGCGATGCTCTACGCGTCGGTCGAATGTGAGGGCCAAGTGATTTCCGCGTCTCCTGCGGTAAATGATGTTGTCGTTGCATGTTCATCACGCAGGCTTGTTGACCTCGATGTTCATGTTGATGATGACCTTGTCGCAGGTTACGCAGCGGATGGTGTTGTTGTGGCGAGTCCAACCGGGAGCACGGGTTATGCGCTTTCAGCGGGCGGCCCTTTGATGCATCCGGATGTGCAGGCGATATTGATTACACCTATTGCTGCACATACATTGAGTGCGCGAAGCCTCGTGATACCGATCAATGGCGTGGTTCAAATTTCAGTGCCTCCCGGCGGACGTGGTGTCGTGGATGCGACAATTGATGGACAGGTTACGCTGACTGTCCCTACGGATGGTCGGGTCTTCATCCGAAGAAATAAGCATGGTTTGGTGCTCGTGAAGGGAATGGGAATGACTTTTTACGAGAAGGTGAGGCACCGGTGGAGGTTGGGTGAGCGTCGTACCGCGACGCCGGATCATAACAATACGCATTGACAATGAAATTGCGGACGTGCTAGAATGGCGCGCATTGGCATTTGTCGCAGGACAACCGAAAAGAGGGCACGCACAGTGGCGAAGTCTGGTGGAGCAGTAGCAACGAAAAAGGCAAGTCCCCGTCCCGCACCGGTAAAAACGTACCGCCCAACAGGTGGATCGTTTGTTGGCGTGGATATCGGGACACATGCTGTAAAGCTTGTAGAGGTCACAGGTTCAGGTACAAACCTGAAGGTGACTGGGCTGGCGCGTGAGCGTACCCCGGAAGGACTCGTTGTTCAGGGCGTCATTCAAGACCCCAAGAGCATGGGTCAGTTCCTCAAGCAGATGATTGCCAAAAGCGGAATTCGCTCCCGCAAAGCTGTCGTCGCCGTCGGTGGAACGGCTGGAATGGTTGTTCGTGTGGTGGAAGTCCCAAAAATGTCCACCGGTGAGCTTGCTGACACGATGAAGTGGCAGATCGAGCAATACATCCCATTCGCAGCATCCGATGTTGAAATGGCGTATCAAAAAATTGATGACCCTGTAGCGGATGCTGATCCAGATGCTCAAATGGAAGTCCTCATTGCTGTTGCGCAGCGCGACATGGTTTCGGGGCATCTTGAAGCTCTGAAGCTCGCTGGTCTAGATGTCGTTACGGTCGATGTGGAGCCCCTTGCGATTGGTCGGGCTTTATTAGACCTTTCGAAAACCGGACTTAAAGCTAAGACAACTGTAGTAATCAACATTGGTGCATCTGGTACCGAGGTTGGAATCTACCGTGATGGCGTCTTGCGCTTCCCTCGTACGATTCCACTTGGTGGGGAAGCCTTTACCCGTGCAGTGGCGGACAAGCTGTCCTTGTCCCTCGATGCCGCCGAAGACGAGAAGGTTGAGCG
>CAIRTT010000173.1 GCA_903881535.1 uncultured Armatimonadota bacterium | reverse complement strand
GATGGGTGTCTTTGAAATGCCTAACTTTGCCAAGGGCACAAAAGCGATCGCAGATGCCATGGCAGATGCAACAGCGGCTGGGGCAATCACGATTGTTGGTGGCGGGGATTCCGCTGCTGCGGTCGAACAGCTTGGCTATGCGGATCGCATGAGCCATATTTCAACGGGTGGAGGCGCGAGCCTTGAGTTTCTCGAGGGCCGTGTTCTTCCTGGACTCGCCGCGCTGGATAACAAGGAATAACGGAGAACCTTTCCATGTCACGAAGACCAATACTTGCGGGTAACTGGAAGCTCAACAAGGGCACCCCTGATGAAGCAGCTAAGCTTGCTGCAGATGTCGTAGCAGCCGTCGCTGGTACAACACACGCTGATGTCGTCCTCTGCGTCCCGTACACCGTGCTGACAACGGTTGTCGCCACAACAGATGATTCAGTGGTCGCAGTCGGTGCTCAGGATGCTTTCTGGAAGGAGAGCGGAGCCTACACTGGGCAAGTATCACCAGGAATGCTCAAGGCCGTTGGCGTTCGCTACGTAATCCTTGGCCACTCGGAAACCCGCGGGCGCTACGGAGTTGCGGAGCCTGATTTCACCGATGTTGTGCTTGCACACTTTGGCGAATCCGATGAGACCGTTAACCGAAAGACAAAAGCCGTTCTTGCACAAGGTCTGGTTCCGATTGTCTGCATTGGTGAAACCCTCTCTGAGCGTGAACAAGGCATCACGGATTCCGTCATAGACACACAGGTGCGTGGAGCACTCGTGGGCATCGATGCGGATGCGGTTTCCGGTCTTGTGCTTGCTTATGAGCCTGTTTGGGCCATTGGTACGGGCAAGACATGTGACGCGGCAGAAGCAGACCGTGTTTGCGGAGTCGTTCGTGCGTCAGTTGCGGCTGTCGCGGGCGATGATGCAGCAGCTGCGGTACGCATCCAATACGGCGGCTCGATGAAGCCTGATAATGCTTCCGAGCTTTTGGGGATGCCGAACATCGATGGTGGCCTTATCGGCGGCGCAAGCCTCAAGGCCGGAGATTTCGCTGCGATTGTCGCTGCGGCCAAATAAAGGATTACGAATATGGATTTGGGACCTCGGCGCGAACGCCAATTTCACGTACAGATCAGCGCGGCTGAGTTCATCCGCCTGCGTGATGAAAAGACAGCTGCGACTTTCTATCTTGTAAACGGACAGACGTTTGAAGGACAAGTAAAGTGGTTTGATGACCATGCAATGGCTGTGGTCACAAAAGAGATGGGAGAGCTTACGATTTTCCGTAGCGCGCTCATGTATATCAAGGCACACCGCTAAACGATCATCTGTGCTTCTTAAACACAAAAAACCAGCCTCTCAAGGCTGGTTTTTTATTGTTCGATCAGTTTCTTTTCACCGCGTAGCACAGTGGAACATCATGATCACGCGATGTTTTGATGTGACACCGATCTAATCGGCTTCACATGGAATACAGCTACTCGACTGGCGATGCTGAGAAACCCGCATGGTCAAGGCGTGTTACCAAGTGGTCTACCGTTACCAAAACGTCATCGTGTGTCACGGAGACGTGCTTGGCTGCAACATCTACATCAACACCACCGATTCCATCGACATCGGCCAAGGCCTTTTGGATGCTAGCTGCGCATCCTCCGCACATGATGTCAGGGGCATGTAAAACCGTTGTCGTCATTACTTCTTCTCCATATCGAACTCGAATCGGGATTCTCCGAACGTTCCACTTGACAGCCGCCCGGTAAGTTGTTTGCCATCAGGGCGCCAGGTCGCGCTCTGTACATCTTCAGGAAGAATCATCCCAAGCTGCGAATCGCCTTGGAACTCTGAGCCACTGAACTGGTTTAGGACTTCCTCGAGGCCGCGCGCACCCTTACTGGGTGTGAAAACCATATACATGCCCGCTTGCTTGAACACAAGCATGTTCCCATCGGCGTTCATTGAAACGGCAGAAATCGGCACTTCCGATGTATCCACGATGTCAACCAGCTGGTTTCCATGCTTCCACTGCAAGATGCCATCCGAGTCAATGTTGATCTGCGTGGTTCCATCGGCGCTCTTGAGTGTCATTCCCTTGTCGAAGGCTCGTTCAGCCGGGAAGATCGCGCTTTTCCCTTCGAGGCTCTCGAGCACCATTTTATGCTGATAGTCCTGGTCACCGATTGTTAGGGTACCTGTATTTTCACTTCTGAAGGCGACCGGTAGACTGGTAGCTGGAGCGGTCATCGCCATCGGCGCTTCAGCAACGGAAACGGGTGGGGTAACACTTCGCACCCCTGATGAGACAGCAATAATTCCTGTGATCGCAGCAATCCATGCAAGCATCGCCGGGATAAATCGTTTTCGCAGATCAGGACGGTTAGCCATGGCGGCTGATCCAGCCGCCACAAATGGCATTAGGGCTGCATATACAAAGCCGAGTCCAGTGATACCTGATGACAAAGAAATCAATAATGTAATCGCTGCAAACAGCAGGCCAGCAACAAAGGCAAGGCGAGGATTACGAAGTCTAAGCCCAACAAACAGCAATATCAGCTGCGGGACTACTGCAAGGAGAATCTGAGCTTGCGCCGGATAGCGATAGGCAAAATCAAACTGCCCGGTTGCTTTCGCAGTCGCCATCAAACAAACCCAGGCCACGACCGGCTGCAATACAAGTTGGACAGTACGCAGCTTTGCTTTTGCATCCGGGGGTGTTGAGTTCGTGGTCGAAGTGGCACGCTGAACCTGTGTCTGCGTGTCCATAACCTGGTTAGTCTCAGAGACCGACCGCGCGGACGCAACCTTTTCACTGGTAAGGGGCTCAAACTGCTGCATATTCTCAACAATACCGCATTCCCTACGTGTCTTGTTCCACTTGCATTACCGTAGTAGGGCAAGTATAAGGCGTAGCATGTCTGTCCAAATGTTGCACACCGGCTTTCACATCATGACAAAGCCGATCGGCCCCATCTGCAACCTGGATTGCCGCTACTGCTTTTACCTCGAGAAGGAAAACTACTACACTGCTGATCGAAAGGTTCTTCCAAGCTGGGCGATGTCCCCCGAGACCCTTGAACTGTACATCCAGCAGTACATCGAGGCACAACCTGGACATGAAGTACAGTTTGCCTGGCAGGGTGGGGAGCCCACGCTCCTCGGTGTTTCCTACTTTGAAAATGTTGTCCGCCTGCAAGCAAAGTACGCAAACGGGAAGCAGATTCAAAATGCCTTTCAGACGAATGGAACGCTCCTGGATGACGCCTGGGGATGCTTCCTTGCTGACAATCAGTTTCTTGTTGGCGTTAGCATTGATGGACCTGCGGACCTCCACGACACCTATCGCGTAGACAAACAGCAGCGCCCTACATTCGATCGCGTTATGAAGGGCATTTCTGTCCTTCGGAGCCACAAAGTCGACTTCAACACGCTTACCGTCGTTAGCCGAAAGAACAGCCAACAACCAGAGCGCGTTTATCAGTTTCTCAAGGAAATCGGGTCGGGTTATATACAGTTCATCCCGCTTGTCGAGCGCAATATCCCGGATATCTCACGCACCATCGATGGCCTTATCCAGCTGCATCTGGCGAAACCTGCAGCTGCTAATGACGACGATGCCGCACCTGTAACCGACTGGTCTGTTCGTAGCATCGACTATGGACGCTTTCTCTGCACGGTCTTTGATGAATGGGTTCGTGCAGATGTCGGGAAGGTCTTTGTACAACATTTCGATGTTGCTCTTGGCAACTGGTACGGCGCTCCCGGGGCACTGTGCGTGTTCTCGGAGACGTGTGGCAAGGCACTTGCGATGGAGCACAACGGGGATGTGTACTCATGCGACCACTATGTCTATCCGGAATATCGCCTTGGGAACATCAATGAGACATCGCTTTCAGAGCTGGTGACATCTCAGGAACAGCAAAACTTTGGTAATGCCAAGCGGGATACCTTACCAACGCAGTGTCTAGAATGTGATGTTAGATTTGCCTGCCATGGTGAATGCCCAAAGCACAGATTTACGCGAACATCGACCGGGGAATTTGGCCTGAACTACCTTTGCGCAGGCTACAAAATGTTCTTTCAGCATATCGACGAGCCGATGAAGCTTATGTGTCAGCTGCTTTCGCAGCAGCGACCGCCATCGTTGGTGATGGACTGGGCAAAGCGACAAAAGGCGCCGTCGTACCCTGTCATCGGCAGAAATGATCCGTGTCCCTGCGGTTCAGGCAAGAAAGCCAAGCGATGCTGCGGGTAGGATAGGGACGTGATTGTCGCATCTCACACCGTAACCGACCCTTGTCGATGTCCGTATCTACCAGACCAACGTAACACGATGGAACATGTCGTAGTTAAGTCGATGAGCACTTTGGAGTACGAGCAGCTTCTCCAAACTGGGTGGCGTAAATTTGGCAGGTTGCTTTATCGTCCGATCTGCGAAGACTGTGAGGAGTGTCGGAGTACGCGCATCCACATTCCATCCTTTTCGCCAAACCGCTCACAGTCGCGATGTCTAAGCCGTAATGCGGATTTACGCATCGAGGTTGGACAGCCAACGATAGACACGCAACGCATGGACATTTACCGGCGTTACCATGTTGCCAGAGAAGCAGACCGTGGTTGGCATCGGTCTGATCACAGCATCGATGGGTATTCCGATGCCTTTCTCGACAACCCAACGCAGTCCATTGAAGTCTCGGTGTGGCTGGAGGAGACCCTCCTTGGAATCGCCCTCTTAGACATCACCGGAAACATCGTCTCCGGGGTCTATCATTACCATGACCCTGATTACGCGGATCGCTCGCTTGGCAAGTTCATGATGCTTAAGGTGATTCGCCTCGGGGAGCTGATGAACCGGACGTGGGCGCACTTTGGGTATCATGTCGCGGGCTGCGGAAGTCTGCGCTACAAAACGACATTTAGGCCCGTTGGGATACTCGGACGGGATGGCGTTTGGCGGCTACCCGATACCGATGGAAATTATGATCCGGATGGAGAAGAGGATCACAACGCTTGGGTGACATTCTCTGGTGATGAGGAAGCAGATACGTAAAATGCAATCAGATTGGCTTGGCTTGCTGCGCCAACCTCGTTTTCGACAGTTCTTTCTGACCCGTGTAGCTGGATCGCTCGCTGGACGCTTCCTTTTTACGGGAATCGCATGGCAAGTCTTTCACCAGACGCGGGATCCGTTTGCATCCGGTGTGCTTGGGCTCGTTGAAATCATCCCTGTTTTGGCGTTTGCTCTCGTAGCAGGACACGTCTGCGACCGCTATGATCGGCGGTCGATTGCAGTCATTACACGCCTCGGGATGCTGGTCGCGAGCATCATGTTACTGGTCTTTGCGTTACTCAAACTCCCGGTTACCCTTGTACTCGTTGCTGTCGGAGTGCTAGCTACAATTCGCACGTTTTATTCACCAGCCATCGATAATCTCTTGCCACGTGTCGTTGATGAAAAACACTATCGGGAAGCCGTCAGCTGGCTGTCCCTTGGATGGCAATCCGCCAGTGTGATTGGACCAGTGCTCGCTGGCATCATTATTGGATCTGGTGGACATGTCTGGCGCGTTTACATCATCGAAATTGTGCTGGGTCTGGTTACCGCCTACGGCTATGCGCAGCTTCCCAAGGTCGCTCCAGAACCACCACAAGAAACCGATGAACAGGGCTGGAGATCAGCACTCGAAGGCTTTTCCTTTCTTAGGACTCGTCCAGCGCTGCTCGCTGCGATCAGCCTCGATCTCTTCGCTGTGCTCCTTGGCGGAGCCGCCGCCCTTCTACCCGCGTTTGCAGACACCGTACTAAAGGTTGGCCCGGTCGGCCTGGGTTGGTTACAGGCATCGGTCAATATCGGAGCTTTGTCGATGTCCGCTTACCTTGCACGGCAACCAGAAATGAAGCAGGCTGGCCCGGCGATGCTCTGGGCGGTCGGCGGATTTGGGATTGCAACCGTTGGGTTTGCGCTCTCTACTAATATTTGGTTGTCTGCACTGTGCCTGTTTACCCTTGGCGCTCTGGATGCCATCTCTGTTGTGATCCGTTCGACGATGTTGCTGGTTCAGGTCCCGAACAGGATGCGTGGGCGGGTCTCGGCATTCAACGACCTCTTTGTCGGCGCAAGTAATGAACTTGGTGGGTTTGAGTCAGGCTTGATGGCCCGCTGGGTTGGGCTGATACGTTCCGTTGCGATTGGCGGGATGATGACCATTCTTGTCGTTGCTGGAACGGCTATCTGGGTGCCATCCTTGAGGAACCTCAAGCGCATGGAGGGTACTACGGGAACTGACCTGATAACCGATGAAGCGGTATAGTTTCTAAGGAATGGCTGCTAAGCGAATAGACATATTGGGTTTACCCGTTGATGATGTTGACATGGACACTGCAATCGAGCGGATTGCCGGATTCATTGCATCTGACACAATGCATCAGGTGGTCACCGCCGATGCGAGTATGGTTGTAACTGCATCCATGGATTCTGAGTTTCTGACGGTTGCAAAAGCTGCTGCGATGGTGACATCCGATGGAGCTGGCATCCTGTGGGCAAGCCGAAAGCTAGGCCTCGGAATCCGAAACAAGTGCAGTGGCGTTGACCTTGCTGAGCGTTTGGTCGCTGAGAGTGTCAAGCGGGGATGGCGTATTTTCTTCTTTGGAGCCGCGCCTGGCGTCGCCGCGCTTGCAGCTACAGAAATGCAAAAACGCTATCCTGGATGCAATGTTGTCGGGACGCGTGATGGCTTTTTCGATGCATCCACTGCTCCAGGGGTTGCCGCAGAGATTGCGTCATCTAAGCCTGACATTGTTTTGGTTGCCCTTGGAATCCCCAAACAGGAAAAATGGATTGCGATGCACGGGAATCTCACAGGGGCAAAGGTGTGTATAGGTGTCGGGGGAACACTGGATGTTTTTTCTGGCACGGTTCAGCGCGCTCCAGTGTGGATGCAAAAACGCGGGTTGGAGTGGTTTTACAGATTGACATCTGATCCGCGGCAGCTCCGCAATCGCATCAACAAGCAGAAATTACTACCCAAATTTGTTGGAATGGTCCTGAAGGCAAGCCGTTGATGCTGGTCTCGAAGGACAGGATGGATATCGCTAAGCATGGCTGTAAATAAAAAGGCGCTGATCGCCATCGGGCTTGTAGTCGTCGCAGGTGGTGGCTACTACTTCACGCGTATGAAGTCTGCGAAGCCAGTCGTCGCTGTCGGTAGGATTGTGTCAGCGGAAACAGGGGATGTTGCATTAATCGTCTCTGAATCCGGAACACTCGAACCTGTTGTCAAAGTCGATGTCAAGTCACGTGTCGCAGGCCGCCTCAGCCGATTTTATGTCAAGCCAGGTGATGTCATAGCCGCTGGGCAGCTTATCGCAACCGTCGATCCTAAAGAAGTCGCTAGGGAAGTTGCTGGAATTGCCGCTCAGGTTCGCTCGGCCCGCGCCGGCTTAGAGCAGACCAAAGAGAATGAGGGACTCATCGCACGCCAGGTTGCACTCGCAGTTGATCGGGCAAAAATAGGTGTTCAAACGGCTGAGTCACAGGTCGCAGATGCTGAGGTATCGAAGTCAGATGCTGCCATTAACTTGCGCGATGCGATTCTTGGTGTGGAAACGGCTGAGAAACGCTATGCGCAAACTGCGGCGCCAACGCGACCTCAAGAACTCGCCCAGGCGGTCGCATCGTTGAAGCGTGCTGACGATCAGCTCGATGACCAAAAGCGAATTGTCGAACGCCGAAAGACACTGCTTACCAAGGGATTTATTAGCCAGCAGGATGTCGACACGGCTGAGACGCAGGTCCGCCTCCAGGAATCGGACATTCAAAGCGCCCGCCAACGGGTTGCATTGCTCAAAGAAGGCCCACGTAAGGAAGATATTGATACCGCAAAGCTTGCTGTAGATGCTGCCAAAATCCGTGTCGAGCAGGCAAACATCCGCGTGAAGCAGGCTGACATTAAGGTGTCGCAAGCGAAAATCAATCTTCGGACGAGCAAGGTTGAGCTACAAAATCAGGAAAACAACCTCGGTACCGTCGCACTTCGAAAGCGTGACATCGAGCGTAGCCGTGCAGATGTCGCTCAAATCGAAAACCGCTTCGCCCAGCAGAGTGTTCAGCTGACCGAGACGCGTATTGTTGCCCCGATGGCCGGCGAGGTCACTGGAAAGTACCTTGAAGAGGGCGAGCTTGTTGCATCCGCGACCGCCGGCTTTGCACAAGGCGCCGCGATTGTTACCATCGCCAACCTCAAACAAATGCAGGTT
>CAIRTT010000172.1 GCA_903881535.1 uncultured Armatimonadota bacterium | reverse complement strand
TTTGCATGGATGTTTGCCGTGTGCGCCGGGATAAAGGGACTTGCATATTGCTACCGTCGCTATGTACTGATCGCTGGCTTGCCACTGCCTGACCAAGGTGTTGGATCACATGAGGAAGCGTTCTTCTTCTGCTGCTTTGTCGGCTTGCTCTTAGCTGCTTGGCTTGTCAAAATGCGCGGTTCGCTGATGGTCTGGTTGTGGCTGCTTTATCCTGCCGTCGTGCTTGGAAACCTTGCAACAAACCGCCGTGCTGGAACAGCTGCACTCGTGATTGCTCTGCCTATTCTCATCATGGCCGCGATTCGGGCGATGCCAAAGCGTCGTACGATGGCAATCGTTCTCGGTGTGATGATGGTAACCCTTGGACCAGTCTATTACTTCGCGTTCCGAAACTCGGAATCGACGATAGCGCAGCCCGCCCGTGCGATTAAGAGTCACTTTGAGCCAAATGCCCGTGATGAGTCATCCGACCTTTATCGGCAAGCTGAGAGTGCCAACATGATGGACACAATCAAGGAGTCGCCACTAACTACGCTGATTGGTTACGGATATGGAAAGCCGTTCCTAAAGAATCATCCGATGGCGGACATTTCCAAAACGTATGCATTGTGGGATGTGATTCCACATAACCAGATTCTTTGGGTGTGGATGCGTACCGGCACAGTTGGGTTTGTTGCCTTCTGGATGATCATCGCGTTTGCCATCATCCGTATCTGTCGATTGATGATTCTTGCTGAAAAGGATGGCAATCCCTGGTCGCAATTACTGGCTCTATGGGCATTCTCAATAGTGGTAATGGGAATCATGTTCGGCTTACTTGATCTTCAGTTGAGCTGTTATCGAAACATGATCTTCCTTGGGCTGATTCTAGGGCTCGTAGAACGAAATTTATATAACCGTGCCAGAAGTTCTATGGTGGAGATGGTTACGAATGCGAGCTGATTTTCCATCCTCGCAAGGGTTACCACGGTTCAAATATGTGGAAGGACTTCGTGCACTAGCGTGTCTCACCGTAGTCTTTAACCATGCAATTGCAGAGAGTTACCCATCCGCTTACCATGTGTCGATACCTGAGAACTTATCTTTGCTACGTCTTTGGTTTGCTTTTGGCCATCACGCAGTAACTGCGTTCATCGTGATAAGCGGTTTTTGTCTTGGATTACCGGCTGCATCCCAACAATTTCAGCGTGAAATAGGGTGGGGCACATTTATGGTTAGGCGAATCGCGAGGATACTTCCTCCCTACTATGCCGCCCTAATCATCAGTCTCATCATTGCTTGGGCTTTTTTCCCATCCCCAGTCGGGATTCATTATGATTTTTCTGCACATCCCAGGAGCCTAGACATACTGTCACACGTTCTCATTTTGCAAAATATTGTCGGTACAGGCCAAATCAACTACAGCTTGTGGTCTATTGCTACAGAACTTCACATCTACGCAGGGTTTCCTCTGCTAGTAAAAGTCTTGTCAAAGAGAGGTGGTTGGTTTCTTGCACTTCTTGGGGTACTGATTTCATTCGCGTTGAGTTTTCTTTTGCTTGAGACCAGGCTGAGTAGAGCCTACGTTCATCTGGCTGGAGCATTCATTGTGGGTGTTGGCGCAAGTTGGGTTGTTTCTGGTGACCACAATCACAACTTCACAAACATCTTGCGGAAAATTTCTAAGCCTGTTGCTATGGGTGTCATGACACTTGTTGTCGCCTGGACGATTATCCTGCCGCGAAGTCTGTATAAACCTTTCATATTGCCCCATGACTTTTTGGTGATGATCGGTATTGGGGCCATCCTTATATGGTGCGCATCAATATCAGGGTTCGGACGAAAGTTATTGGAGCTCAAGCCATTGGTATGGCTTGGGGAGCGATCTTATTCGCTTTATCTGCTGCACGTCCCAATACAAGCGGCACTCTTGAAGGTTGCCATTAATGCGCTGGATCTGACGTATACAGAACGTCTTGTATTCTCTCTAACGGTTGGCTTTGGGATTCTCCTTGGCCTAACCTGGGTCTTTCATCGATTTGTTGAGATTCCTGCGATGGCATTAAGTCGCGGAGTTGCACAACATAGGCTGGTTCGTACATGACAGTTGTGGTTGAACCTAAGAACAACGTCACTGCGGTACAGAAGCCGATAAAGCAACTCGCTGTAACAGTCCTGACACAGCTTTTATCGTGGGCATTCGCGATGATTGTGACGTTTGTCCTGCCCCGCTACCGAACTGTCCCCGAGTTTGCGATTTTCTCCGTGATGTTCGGCTACACAAGC
Organism: uncultured Armatimonadota bacterium; assembly: GCA_903881535.1. Lineage (GTDB taxonomy): Bacteria > Armatimonadota > Armatimonadia > Armatimonadales > Armatimonadaceae > CAIRTT01. The sequence continues at coordinate 168 of CAIRTT010000172.1, read as the reverse complement.
CTTGTCAACAGCATCGGTGACAATGGCATTTCTGCACTTGTCAGCCGTTCGATTTCGATCAGCCCAGACCGAGCATGGGGCTTGCTGAAGGCCGCTGCGATCATCAAGATTGCTGTAAGTCTCGCGGCTGCAGGCGCATTCGCCATCATGTTCAACGTTATCCACTAC
>CAIRTT010000171.1 GCA_903881535.1 uncultured Armatimonadota bacterium | reverse complement strand
AGTTCGACATAACACAGAGGCATCCACATATGGTCTATGCCAACAGGGCTTCAAGAGAACCAATTCGAATTTGATCAACGTTTGTCACATCCAATCCAATCAACGCGATAGGACCAATGAAGCTGAAAGAAATCTGGATTTACCACAAAAGGTGAAGTGGAAGGATGTTCGCAACCGATATACAACACGGGGAGATGTTGGTACTTCCGCGATTCGAAACACAGACAGCGACGAATCGAATCGATACAATCTTCCGTATATAAACGGGTAAATATCTACTCTGCGGAACTTTGTTGATTTTGTGCCAACGTTCCTATCTGTTGGCTAATTTTGCGGCAGTATTGAACGCGCGAAAGGGCGACTATGACGACCGAAAGTGTCCTACAAAGACTAGGATTTAGCTTTGAACGTGGTGGTGCACACACTGCCCGGACCATGATGCTAGATGAGCTGACAAGGCTAATTGCGTACGTAGCCAATACGGACGCGTCAATCGCAACTTACATGACCGCTTGCGTTGATGACAACTGCCTTGGAAAGCAATCGGGTAAGACCCGGCTCCTCACGTATCGGCATCTTGTCGATCTCTACTCCCTTGACACCACTAAGTTGGTCTTCAGGTCACTGTTGTACTTTTGGCATCGCGATGAGGCTGCGCGTCCCTTTCTTGCGATGCTGTGTACGTTTGTACGAGATGGCGTCTTTCGAGCTTCTGCCGAGTTCGTTCAGAAAGTGCCCATCGGTGCAACGATAAAACGCCAGAGACTTGAAGCCTTTATTGATGACCTCCAACCAGGTAGGTTTAGTGCAGCAACGCTGAAGTCAGTAGCGCAAAACATCAATTCATCTTGGACGCAAAGTGGTCATGAATCTGGTCGCGCTGTCAAAATACGAACACAAGCGAATGCGACTCCTGGCGCTGTTGCCTATGCTTTATTGCTTGGCTATGTGACCGGAGTGCGTGGGTACGCGCTTTTCGAGACCGATTACATCAAGGCCCTGGATTGCTCGACGGAAGTGGCGATCACATTGTCAGAGCAGGCATCAAGACGAGGTTGGATTGTGGTCAAACGCATTGGAGATGTAATCGACGTGACCTTTCAAAATCTGCTGACAACGGAAGAACGTGAGTGGCTCCGTGGCTAAACTCGATTTGTTATTAAACTCGTACCATAAGTTCATTGCGATTCCATGGCGAGATGATGCAGCGGCAGGACAGCGTGTTATCTTCACCGTTTACAACGAAGCAGATGAACGGGTTCTTCGCGCGCGCATCGGTGAATTTGAAATTGTCACGAGACAATCTGGACATAAATGGTTCGCCTTTGATCTCACGGATACGTTTGCTCATTGGATGTCATCACAAAAGTATGCACAGCGATATTTTGAAAATCCCGACCACTTGATGGCTCTCTTGCCAAAATATCTGGACTACCTCGATAATCAATTCACTGCGTTTTTGGCGGCAAATCCAATCGACGCACAAACAGTCGTAAGTTTGATTGGTGTCGGCTCACTGTTCAGCTTTGTCAAAGTTAAGGACGTTGTCGATCGCTTTGCGCCAAAAGTGCCTGGCCGTTTGGTCGTTATGTTCCCTGGCGAATACGAAAACAATAATTACCGTCTACTCGATGGTTACGACGGATGGAATTACCTCGCGGTTCCAATTACAGCGGATAAGGACTACTAAGACATGCAAAACACAGATGTTTATTTGAAAGATCCAAGCAAGCGCAAACTCGCCAACGAGGGCGTAGCAAATGTCAACGACTTAACTTCCGATGGTGCCCTCAGCATATTGCGGTATGAACTTGATACATTTGTCTGCGATGGACAATACGAAAAGGGAATTCAACATATTCTCGCAACGTACCTGTCCAACATCAAGGAAGCACAACAACCATCGGTTTGGGTTAGCGGATTTTTCGGATCAGGAAAGTCGCACTTAGTTAAAATGCTTCGTGCTCTGTGGGAGGATGTCAAATTTCCTGACGGAGCAACGGCACGTGGCGTTGCGGACTTGACCCACGAAATTCGCGATCTGTTTGTAGAGCTTTCGAACACTGCTAAATTACACGGAGGATTGTTTGCGGCTTCTGGCACTCTGGGCGCCGGCTCTAGTGGCAGTGTTCGCTTGGCCCT
>CAIRTT010000170.1 GCA_903881535.1 uncultured Armatimonadota bacterium | reverse complement strand
GGTTTACAAAGCTGGATGTGATTACGCGTCAGTTTTGGATTTTGCCGCTGAGTGTGGGCTTGATTGTCGCTGCGCGATTGTTGGGTGGCAAGCGCCGCTAGGGTTGATTTTTCGTCTTATGGCGGACTGTTCGCTTCTGTGCTGGATGCAAATCTCCCCTACACAGAATGGGTGAGCTGTCCAACAGTTGGCCGCACTATCCAATTGCTCCGCGTAGGGGCGGACCGCCGTGTCCGCCCGCACTAAGCTGAGACGCAACTTGAAGCAATCCAGGACTCTGATGTTCTATCGAGTTGTGAACATCCTCTCCTAGAGTTACGTAAGTGAAGCTACCAAGCCGTTGGCCCAGTTGAAACGACATCATCTCTGGAACTTAACTCTTTGTCACGCCATCTAGAACAGCTGTGAGCAACGTGTTTGCGTCTCGTAGTCTGGTTGTCATCAAGCAGCCGCGATTGGTCTCTATTCGTCTAACTATAATCCCCAAAATGTGTTCTATACGACACATAGCATGCAAATTGCATGTAGATTCGTCGGGAACGTGTGTCAGCTCTGGTCGGTGTTTATCCTGGATGAACTACGATGTTGATCACGAATGAGTGTGGATTGAATGAGCAATCTGTAAATCGTCCCAGCTGGGCTGCTTTGGCAATAGGTGATCGTAATGGAACAACCTAATCTTAACAATGGGCGAATAGTAAAAACGATGACAAACCGGTCCAAAACTTCGACAAATTGTGCCTATCTTTTGGGTGGAACCGTTCCTCATTTCACTTCTGACTATGCTGACATGAATCCGCAATCTGAGTTTCAGGAATTCATGCGCCGCAATGAATCGACTGCTTATGACTTTAGTAGCCTAACCGACTCCTGTAGCTCGATTCTGCTTCGTAGACTAAAACAAAAGTATCAATTTGCTTTGGTTGCTTCGCGTTGGCGTAATGCAAGCAACGTTTCCATCGTGTCAGGTGAAGATATCGGTATGCTCTGTGCACTTGTTGATTTAGTCACAGGAAGCAAAAAGCCAATCGTTATCATCACCCATGGCTCTTATTTTGGATCCAAGTACTGGAAGTACTTCGCCAGAATATTAGCAGCTCAGAGGCATGTCCATTGGGCGTGCTTGTCACAATCATTGGCAGCTGCCATGGTGGATGACTACGGATTTTCTCAATCTAATGTGCACGATACTGGATACGGAGTTGATACGAATTTTTTCAAGCCAGTAGCAAATACCACCTCAAAACCGATGATTCTGGCCGCTGGTACAGCTAATCGGGACTACAAGACGCTTGTATCAGCAGTAGAGGACATCGACATTGACCTTCGGATTGCTGCAGACAGTGCCTGGTATCCGGTGGCGACCAACATAAACGGAGTATCGTTGCCAGATAACGTCACTGTCAAATCCGCGGGAAACTACACCGGATTACGTCAATTGTATGGTTTGAGTCAATTTGTTGTTGTGCCTATGCACGATGCAAAGTTTGCGTGCGGCTACGCAGTCATTGTTGAAGCAATGGCGATAGGGAAAGCTGTGATTGCTACCCGTACAAGCTCTGTTTCCGACTTTATCATCGATGGCGAAAATGGATTTCTGGTTGATGTTGGTGATGTTGCAGCACTGCATGAACGTATAAAGTTTCTAGTAGAACACCCAGAAGTAGCATCTACCATGGGGGCAAGGGCCAGATTCGACATCGAACAAAGCTGGTCACTTTCGTCGTATACATCGCGCCTTGAAACTGCAGTGATCGCAGCATCAAGCCAATTTGAGTGTGGTGTGAAATCTGATACTGCCCCACCGAGTGTCCGATGTGGGAGGGAGATTAACACTTAATCTCTGCAATCATGTGAGAACTCGTTTTTGGATTGACATTCATCGAGCTACCAAAGTGTCAATAAGGCAATGCCCTTTTCAGCATAAAGGAAGACTAATTTGTGACTAAATTCTATGAGTGACGAATTGCAAAGATAAATGTATCGCTACTCTAGTTTCATGAGATCAATACTGACATAACCCACAACGAATATAGATGTTGATTGGAACGGCCAAGTGAGTAAGTAGCGTAACATTTTGTCTGTAAATTCAGTTTGACTGCTGAATCTGGTTTACCTGTACTTATTGCACATAAATCGGAAAAGGCGTCGTTGCCCGCAGGGTTAGTGGGCCCTCTCTCGAATCTATCGATTGCATAGAAAGAGAGTCCAAGAGATGACCCACCGTAGAGATATTAACGCATCCCATGCCCGCCTGACACCGGATGCAGTCAGTGAGTTTTTGACAATTTTGACCAGTGCTGAGAATCCTTTGTCCGGCATTCTTACCGAGGTTCTCAACGCAGCGATGTTATTGGAGCGTCAACATCACCTTCGTGCCGACCGCCATGAACGCACGGATGAGCGTAACGGTTATGCAAATGGCTACAAAGATCGCACACTGAAGACTCGCCTTGGAACAATTGAACTTTCCGTTCCACAGGTTCGTGAAAGCGATGAGGCATTCCGACCAGCGTCACTGGATGCCGCAATGGCATCTGAAACAGCCCTACACATTGCCCTCGTCGAGATGTACATCCAAGGCGTTGCTACTCGTCGGGTCAAAAATGTACTTGAATCCTTGTGTGGCTTTAAGGTTTCGGCGATGGAAGTTAGTCGGGCTGCCAAGCAACTTGATTCGGTACTGGATGCCTGGAGAGAGCGGCCATTAGGAGTTACACCGTTCGTTCAACTCGATGCCCTCTGGTGTAAAGTGCGTCACGGAGGCATTGTTGAGGAAGCTGCAGTGCTGGTTGCCGCTGGCATCCAAGAGGATGGCAAGCGATCTATCCTTGGGGTTTCGGTTGCACTTGGAGAACATGAAATTCACTGGCGGGCTTTTATGGAACAGTTGGTCCAACGGGGTTTGACCGGAGTTCGAATGATTACAAGCGATGACCATGCTGGACTGCGGGCAGCTCGAAAGGCTATCTTTGGTGGTGTTCCATGGCAACGTTGTCAGTTTCATATCCAGCAGAATGCACTTGCATATGTTCCTCGGGATGCCATGAAACCGGAAGTAACAAGGGACATAAAAGCTATCCTGAATGCACCAGATATGCACTATGCACTCGAAGCGCTAAAGCAAAATGTAACGAAGTACAAGTCGATTGCACCGAGGCTTGCGGCGTGGATGGAGACCGCAATTCCTGAGTCCCTGACCGTAATGCAGCTCCCTGAAGGGCTACGCAAACGTCTTCGAACATCCAATGGTATTGAGCGCATCAACCAGGAACTCCGTCGTCGTTTCAAAGTCATTGGTTCCTTCGTAAACGATGCGAGCTGCCTGCGACTGGCATCCGCAATCTTGATGGAGATCAGTGACGAATGGCAGCTGGGAAAGACCTACCTGAACCTAAGAGAGGAGACAACAGACCGCCCGTAAGTTGACCGAGAGAGGACAATTTACAGACAAAATGTTGCACAGCCTAGATATTATCCACTAGCTATCTGTTTTGATTCAGAATTTTCCTAGTGCGACACGGCGGAATGATGGCTTTGTTTCTCCTATTCCCGGCAGGGAGGGTGCTCGATGTCTGATGTTCCGTGTCGAGGGCCGGCTGCCACCCCGCATCCCGCCGTGGTTACGATGACGTAATCGCCATCGGATTTACCGATGACAAAGGATGCACAAATGACATTGGCCAGCCATCCTGTGCGGGCGGACACGGCGGTCCGCCCCTACGCAGAGGATTTTTATCGATAACCACCATGTTCATTGAATGAATCCACCCGACCGCAACGGACATCCGGACAATTTCCACGTTGGTTATACAGAGCAGCGTAACGCGAACGAATTCCGCGTAGCAGAGGATTTTTATCGATAACCATCACGTGCATTCAATAAGGCCATCCGACAGCAACGGACATCCGGACAATTTCCACGCTGGTTTCACGGAGCAGCGTAACGTGAACGAATTCCGCGTAGGGGCGGACCGCCGCGTCCGCCCGCGGTTACGATGACGTTGCCGTGTTCGAATTACCAATGAAAACCATAGGTCCAGCCATTGTCGTTAACCAAGGATTCACGAATAACATTGGCCGGTTCCACAACGAGTTGG
>CAIRTT010000169.1 GCA_903881535.1 uncultured Armatimonadota bacterium | reverse complement strand
TTTACCATTGTTAGAACAATCTAGTGTGGCCCAGTACTTTCTCCGCCGAGGGCATGAGCAGGGGCATGAGAAGGGCCTTGACGAGGGCCAAGTCAAATTATTCGTTACAGGAGCCGAGCGCGTCTATGGACCGGTCCCTGGGAATTTGCGTCCCAAGATCGAAGCCGCGTCCCTGGAACATTTAGTCCAGTGGATGCTCAACATGCGCACCGCATCCAGCTGGTCAGAGCTCATTTCTGACTGACATAAGAAACATCATTATAGACAAGGCTAGGCGGAGCCTTGTTGGTCTACGTTGCACAAATGCATCACCAAATTCAGACTCAAACAGCAAAAATGTTTCCGCAATTGTCACAATTGATAATGGTCGACATTAACAAACATCCATAGAATCGGATGCAAATGGATAAACGTATTCAAAAGCACCATAATCCCGCGGATGTGCAAGCGACACAGCACTGGATGCACTTTTGTGCACTGCCAGCCATGGAAATGGTGCTTTTGGCGGCCGATTACGCAAATGTAACCCAGCCCGTGTGCGTAAAACCAGCCGTACGAACATCATCCCGGCGGCGCACACCACGCAGGCGATTGCCATCCGTGCAAAGACGACGCCTTGTCCGAACACCATCCCATCTACAACGGCGCTGAGACTGTATGCTGGACAACCAATGCAACAGCGAAATCAAACATCCAGCCGGGATGAGACATTAAGTGCCTACCTGGCATCCGAGCAGCGTCTTCATGGAGTCCACCCGGAGCAAAACGAAATCGAGGCTTCTTTGGAGCACCATCCAAAGAGCACAAATGGCAAGGCGAAAGTCATCGCGGCCCTCATCGCGCTATCGCTGACACTCACCGTTGTTAGCAGCGTTGTCGTACCAAGTTTCCGTGAGCCCATCGTTCATATGGCGGGCGTTGTCCGGTCGGTCCGCCACATCAACGATGATGCAAATGTCCATCAAGAGCATTCCGCAAACATCAATGCGATTGCACTCAACACAAAAGTCCCCGCCCGGGTCCGCGCAGCAGCTCTGACGATTTTGCCATGGAATTCTGGAAAGACTCCCGTCGCCGGTACGAAGCGTGAGATTAGCCCCATTTGGGAACGTCTGAGTGAGCTTTCCCGTGAAAATCCATCGGATATGGGGATTTTGGCCGTTGCCGTGCGCAAGGGTACGCAAGGTTCATTTCGTATCGACCGGCAGGAGCTTGAGAATATCGCGAGTCCGCCCATCGACTCCAAGGGCAACCCACTCCAGCTCACGCCTATCCTGCAAACGACCCACCCGGATGCCATTAACCGGATGCGTACGGACTGCGCGCGTGGCGAGAAGGTGGATCCGGACAATGCCTTTTGGCCACTGATGATGACAACCGTTCACCTTGCGGCTCATGAGGATGCGCAGGCATTTACCGCTCTCTCCCGCGCCGTAAGCAAGCCCGTTTGGCGTGAGTATGTTCAGGATGAGGTCGCGATGCACCGGATGTACGCCGAGTTTAACTTTGGCGAGCAGGGCTACTTGGGTGAGCTGGTGCGCCAGTCCAGCATTTTGTTTCCCCATTATGCGCAACTGAGGGGCCTCTCCCGTGCTCTGGTCGGCCAAGCGATTTTGTTGGAGCAAGCGGGCCGGGCACAGGATGCACTTACCATCCGGATGGCCCTCCGCCGGGTTAGCCTAAAGATAAGTTTGCAGAGCACATCGGATATCGGGTCGCTGGTCGGGATCGCGATGCATTCGATTTCGACCGGTCGTGTCAACGGAATTCCGCCACTCAAAGCAAAGTCAGGTAAAGACGGCACAACGGAGGAGTCACGTAAGGCTGCGACGCTTGGGAATATGCAGCGGTATCGTGATCACGCCCGCGCGGTGGGGCAGCCCGGTGAGGCTATGTCGGCAATGCAAGATTTCAAGCGCCTCACCGATGACCGTGACCGGCTTACCTGGGGGACGGAGAGCGACTGGGAGAAGCTGTACGGGAATGTCCAGCAATCCCTGGTTGGGGCCGGTGGCGTGCTTGCGGCATCCATGAACATCGCGTGGCTGATGTTGCTCGGGATTCTGGCGAGTGTAGTGATTCGCTTGTCGCCGCTGGGACGTGGCGGACGGCTTGCTCCCGGGCCAGCAGCGGCCATCATTGGTGCAACGACGGTGCTCATTTGGAGTGTGAGTGCCTACGTGGTGTCGGTTTTCGTCAATCCGCAGGCATTTCAGAACACCTGGGGCATTTTCTCTGGGTTTCAAGTGGAGCCAGGGGATGATGCAGCAGGCAGCCGCAATATGGCAGCGGGTTTGTTAAACATGGTTGGGACGTTGCTGACGACGGCATTTCCGATGTTTGTGATGATTGGAGCGCTGATCGCCGGTGGGATTCAGCGCCGGGCGAGCTTTTCCCGGATGATTGCATTTACGTTCCGCGGGGCTAGTCTCGTCGCGGTCATCATCGGAGTTCCCGCCGTGCTTGGCATCATGGTCATCGCCGGGCGGAACGACATTCGTCTGATGCAAATCCAGCGCCAGGAATGGAAGGGCGGCCTCGAAGAGCGCCTTGCCCGGAAGCAGTCCGATAAGTCTAAGGCGACGGGCAGTATCCCTGCGGGCGAGTAGCCGCGTTGTGATTTAGGTACTGAGGTTGATGTGAAGCAAGCTGAGAGTCTGGCGAAGGGGCAACGGGAGTGGATTCCACTTTTGGATGCTATTCGCGGCCTCGCGGTGCTTGGTATCGTGCTTACGCATTCCTATCATGCAAGTTGGATTTCAGATCGTTACAACAACTCTAGCCTGTCCGGTCTAGGTCCAGTCGTCCCATTACTGAATGTTGGTGTGCCTGTTCTCTTTTGGGTTAGCGGTTTTGTCATCATGCTAGTTTTGCGATCTCACTTACTCGCAAATCGCAGAATATGGGAATTCTATTACCGCCGAATCATTCGCCTTACCCCAACATGGTGGTTTGGCATCGCTTTTTCAATCTGCGTCTCAATCGTCACCGCTGCACTTCATAAACAACTTCCGCGCGGGATGTCAGCGATTGAGTGGCTAACAAACCTCACGTATACGCCATTTATTTTCAAGCAATACACCGAGGTCGGCGTTGGCTGGACACTGTTCATCGAGGTTCAGCTCTATCTCGCCATCATCGCGATTGTCTATATCGTCAAGCGTTTCGCCACGAACAACATCCACGGTGTCCTCGCGGCTGTCCTGATGCTCACGGGGTTGGCTTCTGTATTCTTTGGTAATCGCTTGGACACAGGCATTTGGTTTACAAGCTCGTGGACGTGGTTTGCGCTGGGTTCACTCAACTATCTGGCATCGTATAAGTTGACCGCTACGTGGTACCCGGTTGTTCTGGCGGCGGGGATGCTGGCAACACAACCATGGACATCCCTAAACCACTTGAACATCCTGACAATTCTGATATTGGCCACGATCACGATAGCCTTCCATCCAGCCATCGGTCAGCGACACTTTCAACTCGGGAAGTCGCTGACATTTCTCGGAGACATTTCGTACCCTTATTACCTTTTGCATATGCCTTTCGTGCGGCACAGCAACCTCTTCGCAACGGTTTTCGAGCGGCTTCATCTGCCATTTTGGCTGGCATATCCTATTGTTGTGCTACTCCCGATGGCGTTTGCTTACATCGCCAAGCGCTGGCTGGACCGTGTAGACAAATTCCTGATGTCAGTCCTCTTCCCACGCAAGGTCGCAAGTGGAAAGTAAGCGCCTCCCCCTCCTCGATGCCATCTGGGGTCTTTGTATTCTCGGTGTGGTGATGGGGCATTCGTACGGAATTAGCTTTATCCATGAACGCTACGATGCTGCCGGGCTGAAGCCGCTCGCAGAAATCCTGACCTATGGCCTCGCGATCCGTGTTCCCCTCTTGTTTTGGCTAAGCGGCCTTGTCAATATGTTAGTGATCGACAAGTACATTGCTTCAAACGGAAACACCCTTGGATTTCTGGCCCGGCGGTTTATCCGTCTCTCGCCAACGTGGTGGCTATCGATTGCATTTGTGATGCTTATCGGCAGCGGCGCGGCGCTCCGTCAAGGTCTACCACTTCCAATTCCAAGTGCAGTCGAGCTGATTTGTAACCTCTTGTACATCCCGCGTGTCGCAGGCTCGGATGTAATCGGTGGCGTAGCATGGACACTCTGCATCGAATTCCAGCTCTACCTGTTGTTTGCAATGACGATTGCAACGATCCACAAAATGACTCGGGACCGGCGAAAGCAAGATCTTTCGATGGCCATCTGGATAATCGTATCCAGTGTCATTTGCTTTTACATCGCACCAAATGTCATCCGCACAACCTGGTTTATCCAGCACTGGCCGTGGTTTGGCCTTGGAATCATGAGCTCCCTGACGATTAAGCGACGCATCCCACAATGGATGACTCTGATCATGGTCGCTATCATGGCGATTGGACAGGTCAGGCTGGATGCAATTCCATTTGCA
>CAIRTT010000168.1 GCA_903881535.1 uncultured Armatimonadota bacterium | reverse complement strand
GATGAAGCCAAGCGTCTCCTGCCAAACAAGCCCAAAGGGATTGGTCTTCTAGGATTCCTGATCAATCGACAAACGCCGCTACGACTCGATGACATCAGTGCACACCCATCAAGTGTTGGATTTCCGCCAAACCACCCACCAATGAAGTCGTTTCTCGGCGTTCCTCTCTGTCACGGCGGTGTGTGTCTTGGTTCTCTCTATCTCACAGAAAAAGAGGGGGGATTTTCGGAGGAAGATGAAATCCTCATCGATGCCCTCCGTCTACAGCTTTGTGTTGGGATTCGAAACCTTCAAATGGTAAGGCGTCAGCAAGCATTGTCACAACGACTGCTGACGGCCCAGGAGGAAGAGCGTAAGGCAACAGCAGCCGACCTCCACGATTCGCTGACACAGCTGGTGTTTGCAGCCCGTGCCCATCTGGACTCGTACTGTGCCCGAACATCTACGAAGTCCGATCCAGACTTGGACCTGGCTACGAAGTACCTCCGTGATGCTGGAATTGAGTGCCGGAACCTGATTAAGCGAATGCGGGTACTTGAGCTTGAGGATATGGGGTTTGTCGCCGCAATTGGGCAGTTGATCGATGAAGAGCAAGCCCGAGCTGGGTGGGATACGACAAACTTCTCCACAAATGTGCAGGATGATGACCTACACCCCATGCTGGCGGTGTCTATCTATAGACTTATTCAAGAAGCACTGAACAACGTACGTAAACATGCAAGTGCTACAGCCGTCAATGTCAACGTAGAACAGGTCACGCAAAACGAACGCCGCTCTGTGAACGTCATTATCATGGATAATGGATCCGGTTTTGATGTTAATGCCGTTCACCAGTCGTTCGAACACATCGGACTTCAAAACATGCGCGAACGTACACAGCTGTTTGGTGGTTCGTTTCGAATCGAGTCCAACAGTGCGACAGGAACGACCATCAACATTCGATTGTTTCCAGATGCTATTCCAACATCATTAGGAACAGCGTGATAAACATCCCTGATCGGATGTCAGGTATGAAAGTGAGAGCCAAGTCATGAATCAGGTACGAGTCATTGTCATTGATGATCACGCGATCTGGCGTGGAGGCCTTCGTAGTTTGCTGTCCGGGACAGAATTTGACATTGTTGCAGAGGGTGTGGATGGAATAGATGCCGTGCCATTGGCCAAAGAGCACGAGGCTGACTTGCTGCTGATGGATATCCGCATGCCAAAGACAGATGGTTTAGTCGCATTGACGCAGGTTAAGGCACTCTTCCCAATGCTTCCTGTCATCTTGTTGACAACCTACGAAAATCCGACATTTATTGCGCGGGCACTCGCTGGTGGTGCCGCTGGATACCTCCTCAAAGGCGTCGAACGCGATGAGCTGCTGGCAACGATGCGTGCGGTTCTAGCGGGTGATTCCACCCTTAATCGTGATGACTTCCTGCGTGCACTACGTTCAACCGGTCCGCTGACTGGCGCGAAAATGGATATTCCAGAACCGTTAACCGTTCGCGAAGAAGAAGTTCTACGGCTGGTAACAACTGGATTATCCAACAAAGAAATTGCTGCACTGTTGTTCATCAGTGATGGCACAGTCAAATCCCATGTCGAGCATATTCTTCGGAAACTTGGTGTTTCTGATCGTGCTCAAGCCGCAGTATGGGCTGTAAGAAACGGGCTCGTCGAATAGCCAAATCCATCATCTGGCCGATGAACTATGCAGCTTGATGACAGATACTCAAGCGTGCACAATTTGCCTACATCACTTGCCATATGCCACCACTGCGGTGTAACCGGGCATTCCAAATCGGGCCGTTCTACCATCCCTGCCGGATGGTGGGTACAAAACCTAAATGGCCGTGAACAAGTGATGTGTCCGCAATGTGCGGAAATAAGTATTCCATTTGTGCATAGGAGCAAGCAGATGAATGTTCTCGTTGGAATTGCTGAAACGTCTGGTGTTGAACCTCCTCAATCTCTCCGTATATTGGCTGACATCGGGTTTCCAGGCTTGAAATTGGATTTAGCGCATGTAATCGCTCCACTCGTCGTTGCTGGATTCCCAACAGAAGTCGTCACAGCAGCGGAAGCGGTCATTTGGAATAGTGAAAACGAATCTGCAGCCGCTCTCAGTTTTATGGAAACACTTTCAAAACGCATGCTGGCGGCTGGAGAAACCGTAAATAAAGTAGGTATTCACGTCCTCGATGGCGCGCCTGCATATGAGCTCCTGCATTTTGCGGATGCAAATGCAACGCGGTTAATCACGGTCTGTGTATCTACGAATTCCAACATTGAGGCCCTCCTAACAGGTTCGGTGGCACGTAGTATCACAAATAATGCCCACCAAAGCGTACTGATCGCACGTCCGAGACAGCACTCTGGAAAACTCCGTGTAGTTCTTGGCACAGACCATTCCGAATATGCAAACACATGCATCGAAGAGTTCATCGGGTGGAGCCCACGAGGAATTGAAAGCATCGAAGTCGTGACTGCCTTTGAAGACACCCTCTTACGCTCCCGTGCCGCTGACACAGGTGTTGCTGGCATCAGTGCTGCGGATGCTGTTCGGGATGCTATTTCCGTACGAACGGCATCTGTTGCAAAGCGGTTGAAATTGATCAGTCCAAAGACGCACGCATCCGTCGTTGTTGGTTCGCCAGCCGCGGCACTACGGCAGGTTGCAGAAGAAACGAATGCAGATGTAATTGTCGTTTGTGCAAAGGGCCATTCAATGCTTGAGCGATTGACACTAGGTTCAACAAGCTTGTCATTGGCTATTGATGCTCCGTGCTCAGTTCTCGTGTTACGCCATCACTAACGACGATGGGCAAAGCTGGTTTGATTGGTGAAACATTTCCAGGTTGATGTTGCCGTTCAAGAGAAAACATATCCTCCGGTCTGACTTGATAGAATAGAACCTCCGGAGGATACAATTTTGGCATTAGGCATCGGTATCGTAGGACTTCCCAATGTTGGCAAGTCAACACTCTTCAATGCAATTACGAAGGCTGGTGCACTGGCTGCCAACTATCCATTTGCGACGATTGACAAGAATGTAGGTGTGGTTGCGGTGCCTGATGCGCGCCTTGAGCCACTGCAGAAGCTTTACGCAAAAGGTGACCGACTCCCGCAGATTATTCCTACGAGTGTAGAATTCGTCGACATCGCAGGCCTCGTTCGCGGAGCCCATAAAGGCGAGGGCCTCGGCAATCAGTTTTTAGGGAATATTCGGGAAGTTTCGGCTGTTGCGCACGTTGTCCGATGCTTTGTTGATGACAATATTGTTCACGTCGAAGGCCGCGTCGATGCCATGGATGACCTCCTTGCCATCAATACCGAGCTTGCGCTTTCTGACCTGCAGACGCTAGAAAAGCGCGTTGATAGAATCCGTAAGAATGCAAAAACGGTAAAGGAAGACAAAGAACTTCTTGAGGTTGTCGAGGGTCTGCTCCCCCATTTGAACGAAGCTCTTCCAGCACGTACATTTACATTCCATGATCCAGTGGTCCTCGCGCGTGCACACCGGGAACTTCGTCTCCTGACTGCCAAACCGGTCATATATGTCGCCAATGTTGCAGAAGAAGATTTACCAGATGGTGGAAACAACCCACATGTGGCTGCGCTGCGCGAGTATGCAAAGACAGAGAATGCAGACATCTGTGTGATTTGTGCAAAGATTGAAGCTGAGCTTTCAGAGCTTGAATCCGAAGAAGCGATGGAATACCTCGAAAGCCTTGGCTTGCATGAACCTGGTCTAAACCGTCTCATCAGAATTGGCTACCAAGTGCTTGGACTGCGAACCTTTATCACCGCGGGTGAAAAAGAAACCAGAGCTTGGACGATTGTTGCTGGTGACAAAGCGCCCGCAGCGGCTGGCGTTATTCACACCGATCTAGAACACGGGTTTATCCGGGCTGAAGTCATCAGTTGGGACAAGCTTGTGGAAGCAGGCTCCATTCCACATGCACGTGATCGAGGCTGGGTACGCACGGAAGGTAAGGATTACATCGTGCAAGATGGTGATGTAATGAATATCCTCCACAGCGGTTAGACACTTACAACTAGCCACAAAGACAAAACACTCAGCCCCATTTCGGAACTGAGTGTTTTTGTTTTGAGAACCAACTTTTCAAGCAGGTGGTCTAGTAAAGAATTATCCCCAACGGTTTGGTTTCAGCTGATGGATATCAAATCGGGTT
>CAIRTT010000167.1 GCA_903881535.1 uncultured Armatimonadota bacterium | reverse complement strand
GGATTCGATGTCAGATGTAAGCGTGCGGTCTGTAGCCAATCCCCCATCGACATATGTAGGCGCCCAGCGGAGTTCATCACAGGAGGGTTATCCACTGTCGTCGCCACATAGCCAGCTGGTGGAGTCAGTCGATGCCCATAAACCTTGCCTGGCACTCCAAATCCGACGCTCTGGAGCAGATTCGGACGTGCAATCCGCAGCTGAAGGATATCCTCGTAAGGCATTCCGTAGACGTTGTCGATCACACTCCCAAGCACGACGTAGCCGATATTTGAGTACGAAAATTTCGCGGGTGTTATGCGCTTGCTACCAGCCAGCCACTTGGTATTCAGAACATCGCGTCTCTGTGCCGTGATGTCCTTTCCGCTACCGGCAAGCGCCCACCACGTTGCGTTCTCCGGAAGGCCGGCTTTGTGGCGTAAAACATCATCAATCGTGCAATCCGCCCAAAGGGACTTCTTCCAAAGCGGGCTAAGCGCACCAAGCTTCGTAGTGAAGCGGAGCTGTCCAGCGCCGATTGCATCTGCGATTAGAAGTGCCGTCAATGCCTTGGTACACGAGCCCAGATGCAACGCATCGGTAGCGCGCAGAGGAGTTTCGCTGCCAACCCGCTGAATGCCCACAGCGGCAACCTGCGGCTTGTTACCGACATCCATAAAGCCCGCGGACATCCCTGGACAGGTAAGACGTTTCAGTTCCTGTTGAAGGGCTGCATCCAACCAATCTGGCTGCGGAGACTCCTGATTCACAAGCTAGGCGATGACTTCCTTGATCGGCTCGACATGCTCAACGCCGACCAGCTTTTGATCGAGGCCGCCATAGAAGTACGCTAGGCGATTCGGGTCGATGCCAAGCTGGTGCAAGACCGTGGCGTGCAGTTTCTTGACAGGAACCGGGTTACGACCGACCTCGTGGCCGGTTTCATCCGATTCGCCGTAGGAAATGCCGCCCTTAATGCCACCGCCTGCCATCCAAGTCGAGAAACAGGTTGCATGGTGATCACGGCCATCCCCGGTGCTATGCGGCGTCCGCCCAAACTCACCACCCCAGACGACCAATGTCGTGTCGAGGAGCCCTCGTTGCTTCAGGTCCTTGAGCAGCGCAGCAATCGGCTGATCGACCTTTTTGGCAAGGCCATTGTGGTTGGCGACGATACCGCCGTGCGCATCCCAGAAGCTGCTGAAGTCGGTGTTCGAACCGCCGGAATAGAGCTGGATATACCTTACGCCACGCTCAACCATCCGCCTGGCGAGGAGGCAGCGCGTTCCAAAATCCTTGGTCACGGCATTGTTGAGGCCGTACATTTCCTTGATGTGTTCAGGTTCTTTGGAAATGTCTACGACTTCGGGAGCTGAGTTCTGCATTTGATAGGCAAGCTCATACGATGCGATGCGCGCGGCCAGGTTAGAGTTGTCTCCCCGTGGGCGTCGGTGTTCATCATTGAACTGATTCAGCGTATCGATCATGTCCCGCTGCATGTCCGGCTCAAAGCCCTTTGGACGGTTGAGATCCAGAATTGGATCGCCTGCCGAGCGCAAAACCGTTCCCTGATACACCGCAGGCATGTAGCCACTGGACCAGTTCTTGGCCCCTGAGATAGGCCCGCCGGATGGATCCAGCATCACCACAAAACCAGGAAGATTCTGGTTCACTGTACCGAGACCGTAGTTGACCCAGGCGCCCATACTTGGCGAACCAGACAGAATCTTGCCGCTGTTCATTTGCAGCATCGCCGACCCGTGGATGGGTGAATCGGAAATCATCGACTTCACAATACACAGGTCATCCGCGCATTCACCAACATGTGGAAAGAGGTCAGAAACAAATGTCCCGGACTTGCCGTATTGCTTAAACTTCCACTTGGGCTCCATTAAGGTAACCGTGGATGACTTGCCAGCATTACGAAAGTTGTTATAGGAAACCGTCTGCCCTTCGCGCCCAATCAAGCCTGGCTTGTAGTCAAAGGTATCGAGCTGGCTGGGTCCACCGTACATGTACAAAAAGATGACGGCTTTGGCTTTCGCTGGCATCATCGGCGGCTTCTCCGCGAGCGGTCCCCGCCCAATCTTCGGCGGTCCAGCAGCATGGGCGGCGTTACCAAAAAAGCCATCCCCGGACAGCATCCCGGTCAGCGCCAGGCCCGTAAAGCCCGCTCCAGCCTCCCAGAGAAATTCCCGTCGCGTACGACCACAAAAGTGCTTGTTGTCCATCATCTCATTCCTTCAACCCTATGCTGCAGTATCACCGACACCTTAGTCAAGATACACAAACTCATTCAGATTCAGTGCCAGAAAACGCTGATAACGTTTGCCTGCCCCGCAGTAGCCCCGTGAAACGCAACGTAAATCCCGAAAGAAAAACGTTTGCGTGTTTCCACATCAGCTACACCACCGACACCCTAGTCAAGATACACAAACTCATTCAAATTCAGTGCCAAAAAACGCTGGTTTCGTTTGCCTGCCCCGCAGTGACCCCGTGCAACGCAACGTGAATCCCGAGAGAATAACGGTTGCGTAGTTCCACATCATCAGGAGCCAGCAGTATCACCGACACCCTAGTCGAGATACACAAACTCATTCAAATTCAGTGCCAAGAGGCAGAGGTACTCTTTCGCCTGCTGCGATGTTGCTCCACGAAGC
>CAIRTT010000166.1 GCA_903881535.1 uncultured Armatimonadota bacterium | reverse complement strand
CGCTAAGTATGTATAGGTAGGCATCGGCTATTAAAGTCCTTCGGCAAATCCATCACCGAACTTGAGGATAGCATCTTTCATCGCTACCCCAAACACAATCGTTACAGCCACGGTTGCGACCACCGTCACGGCAATTGAGCCCCAGGTACGGAATGCCCGGTCGCCATCGACAGCGGCCATTGATGCCGCCTGTGCGGTGTCCGCCAGCTGTTTCAGTGTTCCTTCAAGTGTGCCGGTGCGCTCCCCTGTCGCGATTCTGGCCATGGCATTGTGCGACAAAAAACCCAGGCCAGCGATGGTGTCCGCAAGGGTTTCGCCACGGTTGATCCGTAGTGCGGCCGTGCGGGCCTGCTCTTGGAGGACTGCATTTTCGACCGATGAGGCTGCAAGTTCAATACTGCGTCCCAGTGGTAAGCCAGCTTTCA
Organism: uncultured Armatimonadota bacterium; assembly: GCA_903881535.1. Taxonomy (GTDB): domain Bacteria; phylum Armatimonadota; class Armatimonadia; order Armatimonadales; family Armatimonadaceae; genus CAIRTT01. The sequence goes on along the minus strand of CAIRTT010000166.1, from coordinate 3,802 downwards.
CCCCTTGACCGAGCGATCGCACAAAGGCGGCTTCGGCGCGCGCATAGGCTGTCCGGCGGGAGACAGGTAAGAGCAACCCGACTTTGCCTGCAAACAGCGCTCCAGCTAATGTTGATCGGTAGGTGAGAAAGAGAAAGTGGATGGCATGGACTGCGAGGCAGAACGGGATACCGAAGCGGATGATATCCAATCCCCAGATTTTGAGGGAGCGACTTAGCTGGTTGGGATCAATGCCACGAACCATCGGGGCGATGAACGCAAACGCCCAGATATTCTGCCAGAAAAGCCACTTCGTCCAGGCCATCCCCTTCGATAATGCCATATCGGTCTCGGCACTCAGTGCGGCTTCCGAGCACGCGAGCTCCAGCGTCCCCGTGGTCTCACCGATTTCAAGGAGACCGAGCTGTGATGCCGTTACCGGAATACGAACCGCACGCGTGGCACTGCCGATCGATTCGCCGCTTCGTACGCGGTGAGCAATTTGCAGGGATGCTGTTCGTAAACCAGTATGCCGGGTCCGCCCGCCTATCTCTCCAAATGCTTCTGCGGCCGAGAGGCCCGAGTGAATATACGCGCCAAGCTGACGGAAGAACAGTGCGAGCTCCGCCGCGGGCGCAGGTCGAAGGAATGCCCCGGACACCGGCGCCGACGACGTAGCAGCCACACGCAGCTCCTCGTGCGTAGGCGCCGCGTAAATTTGTGCCCCACGAATACCCTTGCCATCCACTTGCGTGTAGGCATCGGTTAACGTTGTTGCATTCACCACCCCACGGACTGGATGGCCTTTGGCATCGGTGGCTTCGTAGCGGAAGAGTGGCACAGCGTGATTGTACCAATGGCACTCACGGTAGGATTAGCACATGGAAAATCTCCACCAGCTGATTCACGATGCCCGCCTTCGCCTTGAGACCACCTACCAGATTCGCGAAAGTGCTCTGGCACACGGTCGCGCCCTCACCCGGACCTGTGCGAACGCTATTCGCGCGATGCACCGCGGTGAGCTGGATGCAGCTGACACATCTCTCGCCGCTGCCTCTCTTGAAGTCGCGCGGATGTCCGAGCTGATGCAGCCGCACCCAGAGCTGCTCTACGCCGGGTATGTCCAGGATGCGCACAAAGAGCTCGCCGAAGCGAGCTGCCTGCTTGCACTCCTCCGCGGAACTGACCTGCCTGGGTGGGATGCCCTTGGCATCGCTCCCGCCGCCTGGCTGAATGGCCTTGCTGAAGCAGCATCCGAAGGTCGCCGCCATGCGCTCGACCTGCTGCGCGCAGACCGTGTTGAGGATGCGGAACGCATCCTCGGCCAAATGGATGAGATACTTTCTGCGCTTGCGACGGTGGACTTTCCGGATGCCGTAACAGATGGCCTGCGCCGTACCTGTGATGCTCTCCGCGCGGTCGTTGAGCGTACCCGCGGCGATATCACGCTGGCAGTTGTGCAGCTGAGACACCGGAATGCGATCACCGCAGCCAATACGCACGTCTAATGTAGTTAGGCTAAGGGTCATAGGTAGCCCTTCTGCCGCATCGATGTGTGGTTAGCCCCACCCACGATGACATGATCAAGCACTGGGACGCCCATGATTTTCCCCGCTTCATGGAGGCGGCGGGTGACTGCTATATCTTCTGCGGATGGTTCTGCATCCCCGCTTGGATGATTGTGACCCACGACGATTGCCACTGCCCCTGAGCGAATCGCATTGCGAAAGACCTCACGTGGGTGAACAAGCGTGGATGCATGATCGCCAATCGACACAAGGTCAACACCACGGACGTGGTTGCGGTTATCTAGGTGCAGCGTAAAGAAGTGCTCACGGGTTTCCCCAATCGTCCGTGCGCGGATGAATGCGGCCGCTTGTTCAGGTCCGCGCACAGAATCGACCGGCCGATCATCTGGAAGGGCAAGGCGTTTTGCAAGCTCCGCGGCGGCAGCGACACGCAATGCGCCCAATGGGCCCAAATGGGGGATGGTGTCAAGCTCGCGCAGCGGCGCAGTGCAAAGCAGCGAAAGCCTTGGATACCGCTCCAGCAACTCGGCGACTGCCTGGTCAGCGCTATGAGCATCGCCAACCAGAGCAGCCAGGAGGGCATGATCAGACATCCAATCGCCAACACTCTGAACCACGTCCCGGACAGCCTCTGTGCAAGGCGGTTGCACAGTGGCATCGGATGCGTCGGGCCGCATCGCACCTGCAGGCGGTATGGCCTGCAGGCGCTTGGCCTTAGTGGAAACAGTGGATGATGTGATTGTGGTCATGATGAACCTCCCACATTACTAATCGAAAAAAATGTAGCCATTACTACACTTAAAGTAAAAATAGTCGAGGGATTTTTCTAAGCAGCCACAGGTGGATTCAGCATGCGCGTGACGCAGAGTGCCTCGCCGCATGAAGAGGCAGAAATACCCGCTTGGCTGTCGCCGACAGCGATGCCAAAAGAACAAAAATGTGTGCATTACTACACTTAAAGTGAAAATAGACGAGGCTTTTTTCTAAACGGCCGCAGGCGCATTAACGGTGAAGATAATGCCATGTCGTTCATCATGACAGAACACACAAAAAACCCGCGGGCTTGCGCCTGCGGGTCAATGCTTCATACAAACAAAAGCCTCAAGGTCTAAACCGTGTACGTCACTCCATCATGCGCGACGTTTACCCCATGCGGTGCAAACGCGCGAATTAGCTCATCATGGAGAAGCCCACCGTTGTGACTAAAATGCGTCGCGACAACCGTCGTTGCATCCACAATGACATCTAGCGTACGCAGAGCACTCACCATCTCAATCACACCATCGACGCCAAGGTGCCCACGATTGTTAGATGGCTGTCCCCCAAATGTACAGTCAAACACGGCAATATCGACCGGACCCGCTTGTCCGAGCGCAGAAACCGTTTCCGCGGGCAGGCGACCTGAATCGTGGCCCCAAAAGATCGTCTTGCGATTTGGGCGCCGGATGCGCAACAACAGTGCATGCTCGCAGTGGTCGGCAGGCAATGGCAAAATCCGTGTGCCATCCACGAGCTCGACCTCGACAAATGGCTGCAGATCCGGCTGAAGATCCAGATTGATTTCCAGTGGCTCCGGAAACTCAGCACGAATCATCGCTGTGACGACACAGTTTCCGTACACCTTGATCGGGACCTTGGATGGAGTAACCGTATAGGGTTCACACGCCCACTCGAGCTCTGTTGGGACGATGTGGTCCGAGTGCTGGTGCGTAAAAACGAGCGAATGTATATTACAGAGGTCTCTCCCCGTACGTTGTAACTGGCTTACCGTGTCGGCGGAAAAGTCGATCTTGATGACGTTATCGATGATAGCGCCAGCTCGTGTTCGAATATCCGGACCTTTACGGGAACGCGCTTCCTGACATGCGATACAACGACAAAAAGGTGCGGGCCACCCCTCCGCCGCTGCTGTTCCTAGAATCGTAAGTTGCATAAGCACAGATTAACATAAAATCAAAAAGAGCATCATGATGAACACCCCACTCCCGCATGGCTGGCTACGCGATGGCCAACATCTTCAACGCAGCGATAGGTTTCCAACGTTTCGAGATGCGTTACACTTTGTAAATGCTGTCGCAGGTGTTGCCGAACAGCAAGACCACCATCCAGACATCACCATCAACTACTGCACGGTCTCCCTCCGCGTCACGACACACGATGCCGGAAAGCTGACAAACAAGGACTACACACTCGCAGAAGCGATTAGCCTACTTCTAAAAGATTAAGCCAGTTAGACCTTTGGGCAGTATTCAGTTTGTCGAATAGGCCATTCGCCAGTTAACAATCCCAAATAT
>CAIRTT010000165.1 GCA_903881535.1 uncultured Armatimonadota bacterium | reverse complement strand
CGATTTGCAGGCCGCGACTATCGCCTCACGGATGTACATGGCCAGGTTGTCACATCGATATTGACATAAGGATTTCCTAACATGGAACAACTAGCAGTGCTTGGTGGACCTGCCGCGCGTACAAGTGCATCGCCTGAATGGCCAATCTTCGATGGCTTGGAGAAAGATGCCCTGCTTTCGGTAGTTACGAGCGGTGAATGGGGACGCCTTGGCGGGGATGTAACGCAAAAGGTTGAAGCCGAATTTGCCAAGCTCACGACGTGTAAACATGCGCTTGCCGTGAACTCTGGGCAAACGGCTCTACGCTTGGCGATCTTGGCGTTAAATCCGCCCGCAGGCGCGGAGATAATCTGTCCGGCTTACACATTTATTGCAACGGCCATGGCTATCGTAGAAGCAAACTGCGTGCCTGTTTTTGCAGACATCGAGCGCTCCAGTCTGTGCCTCGATGCGCGTTCCGTCGAGAGTGTCATCACCGAGCGGACTGTCGCAATCATGCCGGTTCACCTTGGCGGCGTTCCGGCAGATATGGATGTGCTGGGTGCTGTTGCAGAGAAACATGGACTAGCCATTATCGAAGATGCAAGCCACGCGCACTTGAGCACTTGGCGAAACAAACAGATTGGCTCAATCGGGACGATTGGATGCTTTTCCTTACAGGCATCCAAAAACCTCAACTGTGGTGAAGGTGGAATTATCACCACGAATGACACCGCACTCTACGCACGCCTCTCTGCGCTGCAAAACAACGGTCGTATTCCTGGAGACCCGAGTCGCTATCGGCATGCGATGCTCGGTGGGAACTACCGGATGACAGAATTTCAAGCTGCCATCGTTGGCTGTCAGCTCCAGCGCCTAGATGCGCAGACAGTGCATCGATTTGAGAATGGAAAGCGACTGAATACGGCACTGAGTGGCATCCCAGGGTTTGCCCCACTCCCCGATCGTGATGGTGAAACGCTAAACGCGTACCATCTATACTGCTTTAGCATTGATGACACATTCTTCGGCGTTCCAAGGGATATCGTTCTCGGAGCCCTAAGGGCCGAAGGGGTTTCCTGTGGGCCTGGCTACGCGACCTTGGTGTACGAACACGATGCGTTTACGACAGGTGACTTCGGTCCGTACACAGGTGCATCAAATGGCTACACAACATCGGTAGAAGCAAATCGCGCGAAGTGTCCAGTCAGTGATCTGGTTGCACACAGGGTTGGAGCCTGGCTACCGATGACTGAACTTATGTCCGATGCATGCGGAATTGATGAGATTATCCACGCATTTGAAAAAGTGTCACGTTTGAGGAATAGCCTTGCCAGCACCGGATAATGGGCTGCTCCGTATTCTGGATGCCAAATTTGTCTTCCAGCACCACGAACTCTCTCCGCCACTGGTTATTGGAAAAGGCACCATTGACACGATTACCGAAGCGACCTGCCAAGTAACGCTCACCAACGGAACGATCACGAGACAAGGCTTTGGAACGGTTCTCTTATCGCATGTCTGGTGCTGGCAAGAGGTGACAGATGAAGACAAGGACTTGGCACTACGCGGTGCCTGCGAGACCGTTGCAAAGGCTATTACACAGCAACAGCCAAGTGATTCCCTTCTTGGATTGGGACACAGAGTCATTTCGCTTTCCGACCAGCTCCTTGAGCACCTGCCACCGCTTGCACGTAGAGTCTGCTGTGCACCGCTCGATAATGCGATCCACGATGCTGCTGGTTGTATCGCTGGATGCTCGTCATTCGATTTGTTTACCGAGCACGGAAACTCACCATTTGATGCACCCTTCGCTGGCTTTGGAGCAGCTTCAGCAATCGACAGCATGCTGCATCCACCCAAAACATTTGTTGATGCACAAATGGTTGTTGGAATCAAGACCACACCAGAGCACGTCAGGGATTACTGCACATCGCACAACATCAGACGCCTAAAAATCAAGATTGGCTCCGGCGACATCGAATCGGATGTAAACCATGTGATTGCTGTGTGCAAGGCCATGCCGCCATCCGATGGTTATCTTGACATCACATTGGATGCAAACGGTTGCTACGAATCTGCAGACAAATTAACAGAGTTCTTGTCTATGCTTCGGCATGCCGCACCCGATGTTGCCGTTTGCGTATCAGCGATTGAACAGCCATCAATGTCTCCAGAAACTGCAGACAGACAGTTGTGGTCTCAAATCGCCGCTGACACTCCACTTTTAGTTGATGAAACATTTACCGACCTAGATGACCTTAAGCACGCAAATGCATGTGGATGGAATGGCCTTGCCATAAAGTCCTGTCGTGGACAGACGCTTGCGCTTCTGGGTGCTGCGTGGGGACATGCCCGAGGTTGGAAGAATACTGTGATGGACCTGACTAGTCCAAACATCGCAGCAATCCACACAGTGTTGTTGGCATCCCGAATCAGTGGAGTCACAACGGCAGAGGTCAACGCCGCACAGTTCTTACGCAGCGGCTACGAGAATCTCCCGGATGGATTACAGGCTTGTATATTGCCCATCGATGGCGTTCTTTCTGTACCAGAAGTGACGGAAGGGCTTGTCCCAGCAGAGTACCGTCCTGTGCTGATACAGCGATTTGAGGATAACTAAACGATGTTTAAAGCGGCGCAGCCAATTTGGCTACAAAATCAACAAGATGAACAGAACATCATTGTTGCAACGACGGCTGAGTTTAGATTAGCAAAGCTTCAAACCAGCGGCCGGTTACGCTTGCGTATCGCAGGAATGACCCGCTATCGCGTCTTTCTCAACGGAACATTTATAGGAAATGGACCAAGCCGTGGCCCACATGGATTTCACCGTATTGATGATTGGGACCTCTCACGCAAATGCACAATCGGTGTAAACATCCTTGCCGTAGAGGTTGCTGGATACAACGTCAACTCGTTTTACACATTAGATGCACCTTCGTTTATAGCATTCGAAGTAACTGTTAATGACCGGGTCATAATCGCTTCTGGACGGGACCCACTCGTGATGTCGCAGCGGAATGAACGTACCCAACGTGTTCAGCGCTATTCCTTTCAGCGGCCATTTACTGAGATTTGGACACTTCAGCCGGGCAGTGATGATTGGAAAACCAATGGTCTTCCGATATCGGATGCTGGTGTTTTCATTGGGCAGGCTGGCATAAGGTTTATAGATGCCATTGCGCCACTTCCGATGTTTGACAAGCTAACTCCAAGCCGCTATGTTGCCGCCGGAAAGCTGGCGCCGACGATTCCACAACGCATTTGGAAGGACCGCTCTCTCACGCAAATCAGCTCGAAATTAAAAGGCTTTCGAGAACAGGACATCCCCTTAGTCGTCACAACGGAATGGCAACACCGAAAATCTGTACAGATTCAGGATATTGCTGCGCCATATGTTGATGACTGGACAGCCCTGCAGCGCGACACCTTTCAAATCATCGATTTTGGGAAAAATATCACCGGGTTTATTGGGGTAAAGCTAAAGAGCAAAGTTGCAGCGACATTACATCTCCTCTTCGATGAGCTCCTCACCGACGGTGATGTCGATGATAAGCGACTTGGTTGTGCGAACATCGTCGAAGTCAACTTTGAGGCTGGTGAGTATTCCTTTGAAACCTTTGAGCCTTACACATTCCGCTACCTAAAGGTCGCAGCGACCAATGGACCACTTGACTTTGGCAGCTTGTTTGTTCGTGAGCTTGCATGTCCAGATGCTGACAAAGCAATGTTCGACTGTCCAGACGACATGCTCAAGCAAATTTTTGAAGCAGCTCGACAAACCTATCGCCAAAATGCCGTTGACATATTCATGGATTGCCCAAGCCGCGAGCGCGCCGGCTGGCTCTGTGACAGCTTTTGGAGTGCACGCACCGGGCATCTGCTAAGTGGTCATCAAAAAATCGAGACGGCTTTCCTAGAAAACTATGCCCTTCCACAGTCGTTTGCTTTCATCCCGGATGGAATGCTTCCGATGTGCTATCCCAGCGACCACAATGATGGTGTTTTCATCGCAAACTGGGCCCTCTGGTTTGTCGTTCAGCTACGCGAGTTCAAGGAGCGTGGCGGTTCGCCAAAACTGATTTCGGCACTGCGGCCTCGTGTTGAGAAGCTTTTCAAATGGTTTGAGCGCTACCAGAACGACCTTGGTCTTCTCGAGAAGATCCCCTCCTGGGTCTTTGTTGAGTGGAGCAAAGCAAATGACTTCGTCCAGGATGTCAACTTTCCATCCAATATGCTCTTTGCAGGTGCATTGGAAGCAGCTGCAGAGCTATATGGTAATCAGTTGTGGAAACGCCAGGCGGACAAGCTTCGTACGGTTATTAATGAACTAAGTTTCGATGGTACCTGGTATGTGGACAATGCCATCCGAAAACCAAATGGCACGCTAGAAGTCACTCGAAATCGCAGCGAAACGTGTCAGTACTACGCATTCTTCTTCAACATCGCAACTCCAAAGTCACGTCCCGAGCTGTGGAGAACACTGACATCGGAGTTTGGCCCAAAACGGGATGTCAAAACGGTCCAACCTGAGATACACATTTCCAATGCGTTCATTGGCAATTACCTGAGGATTGAAGTGCTATCTCGGGCTGGGATGATCACCCAAATTCTAAATGAATCTGCTGCTTATTTCGGCTACATGGCTGAGCGAACGGGAACCCTCTGGGAAAACACGGATGCCAGCGCAAGCTGTAATCATGGGTTTGCGAGTCATGTCGCAGTGATGATGCTTCGAGATGTTGTCGGCATCACGAAGGTTGACCATATAACAAAGCGGGTTTATGTTGTTCCATCCTTGACTGAAATCCCATGGTGTTCCGGAAGTGTTCCTGTACCGGGTGGACTGATCACTATCTCATGGAAAAAGACCGACTTAGGCTATAAGCGAACATTAAAGGCCCCTGCTGGCTGGAAAATTATCATGACCAAGCAGAAAGAATGGAATTAGAGATGCACAGCTGGATTGAAACAATACGTACGGTTGAAGATTTCCCAAAGCCCGGAATCAAGTTTAAGGACATCACTCCGTTACTGCAGAACCCGGATGCTTACAAGGCTGTTATGAGTGCGTTTGTCGAAATCGCACAGACATCCGGTGCAACCGTTATCGCCGGTATCGAATCCCGTGGATTCTTCTTTGCATGTCCTTTAGCTGTGACCCTTGGCCTTCCCTTCGTCCCAATCCGTAAAGCTGGGAAGCTTCCGTGGGAAACGGTGTCAGCGGAATATGACCTAGAGTACGGTAGTGCCATTATTGAATTGCACACTGATGCGGTAACGACTGGAGACCGTGTTCTCATTGTCGATGATGTTCTGGCAACTGGCGGCACTGCCGAAGCGGCTGGCCGTTTGGTAACAACGCTTGGTGCGACAGTGGCCGGTTACGCATTCCTGAAGAACCTTACGTTCCTCGGTGGAACGGAACGCCTCGTCGATGCACCGGTTTACAGTCTTGTGGATGTCACAGAATGACCGTAAGCGACCTCGAAGTGATATTGGAACAGCTTGCACCGTCCATACTCAAAATGGGCAATGATCCGATTGGAAGGTGCATAGGCTCCAGCCATACGACCATTTCGCGGATTGGTGTCGCGCTCGATGCAACAGCTGCGGTGATTTCGGAGTGTGTTACACAGGGAATCAATGTCCTCGTTACGCATCATCCACTGATCTATTCGCCAATTACACGATTGGACGAATCTGCCGGATTTCCAAAGAGTGCTGTAATCGCAGCAATCAAGGCTGACATCACTGTTCTGTCAGCGCATACGAATTGGGACTGTGCTGTTGGTGGAATAAACGATGTCCTCGCAGACATTCTTGGGCTTAAAGATTGTCGTCCAATCGAGCCAACCATTAGCTCAAGAGATGTACGGACAGGCATTGGACGCATCGGTGAGCTGGATTCTCCATTGGAAGAATCAGTCTTTCATCAGCTGGTAGAGTCACGCCTTGGTGTAAGCGTTCGGTGCTCCGAAAGGCGTAACCGCCTGGTACAGACAATCGCAGTGTGCGGCGGTGCTGGCGAAAGCCTCTACGCATCGATCAGGGATCAGGCAGACATATACGTGACATCAGATGTACGTCACCATATGTTTGTTGCTGCGTACGGACAAAAGTGCACGTTGTGGGATGCTGGCCATCGGGAGACGGAGATTCCAGGTACAAGACACCTTGCAATGCTGCTATCCCAACATGTGGATGTTCCCGTTACTTGGATTGCCACGCCAAACGCTTAGAAAACGGGCAAAGACCGGACTAGTCACTGCTGTTTTCAAGTAATTACGACTGGCTATTGAAATCCAAACAACAGCTTCGTCTCTGACACTGTCTGAGCACTCACTAGGTTTATTGTTGCCAGCTCAGTAAAATCAGTAATCCAGCTCGGTAAGTGGATTTCCAGTGCTTAGTTTCTCGTGCATCACCCGCTGTTCGGCAAAGCTGATGGCTCCAAGGGATGCAATCCGTTCTCGCTCAGAGTCGTTGCTCTCGCTCTTCCAGTAATCGCGAAGCGTCCGGTAGTCCTCGAGAAGCATTACGGTGTCACGGAGGTGGCGACAATGTGTACAGCGATACTCAATACGCACAGTTGGTTGCTCAAGGTAGTGAGGAATGCGTTGGGTATAGCGTACAGACTTGCGGGTTTGCTTCTGCCCGCAGGGACACATGATAAAAGGGACTTCCACAATCACAAGTCTACGGCAAGTTTAACTACTTACCGCCATTTCCGACTGGAGCATTTACAACATTGATTCTGGCTGAGTCACCACTGGGCTGGGATGTCTGGACATTTGTATTTCGAAAGGCATCTGATTGTTGATTCAGCTGTGATTGAAAGCTAGCACGAAGCTCATCGGCCTCGGCTGCTTCATCCGTTGATGCAAGCACTAACGAAGAACGTCCGAATGTATGCCGTGCACTCGACGGAACCTGAACATCGATTTTATGGTCGGTAGCTACAGAGATTTCTGGAACGCGCGAAGTACCAGTCCTAACGGATACAACATCAGAAGATTTCACATCGGACACACGTAGCTCAGGGTTTTGTGGAATCGAAAAGGATTTCTTGCCAATCGGTGCTACGTTTCCGATGGTCGAATCGGACATGCGCTCAACATCCTGTCGCGCACTCATAGAACCAGTTGCCGGCTTTGCGGCCAAGACGACTCGATCACCGAGGGAGCGAACAGGTTGGACAGCTCGCTTGCTAGGGTTACTAATCTTTGGACTCCCAGGTGCTGGCTGCTGCGCAACAACTGGAGATTTTACAACTTCTACGTTTGAAGTGACGTGAACGGCAGTTTTCGTATCTCCGATGCCGGAAAGCATCCATCCGGCAGCCACCAATGCTCCAATGGCTGGAGCGAAAACTGCTGGCCTGGTAACGAGTTGCTGCCATGGAGACTGTTTGGCATACGTGAGAGATGCGATTCTGGTTGTGAGCTCGACAGGAGGCAGCTGAATCTGCGGTCGCCCGGTCGTGGACATCAGCGTAATAAACGCGATGTGCTGAGAGCAGGATGCACAGGCCAGCCGATGTTCATCGACCTCACGAGGAAACATCGAATTTGCTCTGATGCACTCTTCCGCGACTTCTATTACATGCTCACACATACACACATAGATGGTCACCGTGTGGAAAGGTTTCACCAAATTCGACGAGAACACGCAGGTAGTTATACGTGACTTGAATACTTGAATTCATGTATTGCATGATACAAAGTACACATGAGTAATAATGATCCAGTGAAATCCGGCTTGAACCTCCCAAAATTCAACTCAACTGGAACAGATGAAACTTCCACCGAAATCATCACGCCCAAAATAGATAAAGCAACCTTTGGCCGACGTGTGGTGCTGATCTCGCTCCTTGCAATCACCGTCCTTGGGATGCTCATCGCGGCCCTTGTCAGAACCCCGATTGGTGATGTTCTACGCTCTGGTGGGGATGGTAAGTTTGCTGCGCCTGAGCATCGTGTCGACTAGGAAAAATGTCCAGCGAGCGACGATTATGTCCGGCATGTGGTGCCAACAATTTTTCTACGCAGCAGAGTTGCTGGAGCTGTAACGCACCTCTCACATCGACAATCAGTCCGATGATTGTAGATTCCCAAACAGATGACCCGATGGTCATTCCCGCCATTGCAGTCGTTGTCTTATCGCTCTTGACCCCATTTGTTTCGTTATGTGTCGGACTGATTTTTCTCATGCTCTCCGGACGTCGTAACACAACCTTAGGATGGTGGAATGTCGTTGCTGGAGTTCTTGGATCTGTCTTGCATGTCGTAGCACTGGCTTTCCTCTTACCAGCCGTCACAAGCGGAGTCCTTACAAAAACCCTCACAGGATTGTCGCAACAACGTCAGCAAAATGATGTAAACCAAAGTCAATCCATTATGAGTGGTCAAGAGCATTGAACGACACAATCGCAGCGCTAGCATCCGGTCGGATTCCAGCAGGTGTCGCAGTTATCCGAATCAGTGGCCCCCAAGCGTTTCGCATTGTTGATCAGATCACCAATCTCCCATGTAGTTCCCAGCAGTCATCCACCGCACGCTTGACCACGCTGCGGTCCATTCTTGACCGACGTGTTATCGATCAAGCACTACGCATTGTGTTCAAAAACCCGCGTAGCTTTACTGGCGAGGATGTTGTGGAATTGCATGTTCATGGTGGCTTAGTCGTGATAGACGAAGTCCTTGAGCTGCTTTACTCCGCTGGTGCCCGTCCAGCTAATCCCGGCGAATTCTCGGAACGTGCATTTCTAAATGGAAAATTAGACCTGACGCAGGCAGAGGCTATCGCGGATATCATCGCAGCCCCGACACGTAGCGCCCGAGATCTCGCATCGATGCAGCTCGGAGGACAGCTCACAAACATCGTCAATGAAATCGAACAGCAGATTCAACGTGCAAGAGTTTTGCTTGAAGCATCTATCGACTTTCCTGAGGATGTCGGTGACGTTGATGTCATCGCACTGGTAGCGATTCTTCAAGCAGCGGTGTGCGACCTAGAGAGACTTCAAAGAACTGCGCGACGCGGAAGACTGGTTCGTCAGGGTGCAAGTGTAGTCTTACTCGGAGCTCCGAACGTCGGGAAGTCATCACTCCTCAATGTTCTCGCCGGTAAAGACAGAGCCATTGTGTCTCCAATTGCTGGAACGACCCGTGACACGATTGATGTACAGATTGATATTGCAGGTATTCCAATCACGTTAACAGATACGGCTGGTCTGCGTGAATCATCAGATGCAATCGAGATGATTGGGATTGACCGAACTCGCCAATCCATCGGTCATGCCGACATCGTCCTTGCGCTTGAAAGCGATGACACGCCCCCTATCGACTTACCTGAGCTGCAAAACGCATCGTACGTACTCAAAGTACATACGAAGTCCGACATTTCAATGGGTGTGAACGAGAGCCCTGACAAGCATTATGTGAGCGCGAAAACCTATCAAGGAATCGATGCACTAATTCAAGGAATAGTGCATCAACTATTGGATGATGGCAATCCTACAAACTCAAATGAACGGATCGCCGTAAACGCCAGGCATTCAGCTTTGATTCTGCTCGCCATCGACGCGCTGAACCGGGTGATCACAGCGAGCAATGCTGGTATCACTCCAGATTTGCTTGCTGTCGATTTGCACGACGCGGCGTTTCACTTAGCAAATATCAGCGGACGAAATGTCATTGATGCCATGCACCAGGAAATTTTTAGCCGGTTCTGTATTGGTAAGTAGCTGTTAGGTCGAGAATGTCTCCCGCGCGCCATCCACTCGAATGGTCTGGCCAGAAATATAGCGACTTTCATCAGACAGTAGGAACGCGACAACGTCAGCGATGTCATCGGGTTTTCCATAGCGTGCCAATGGCGCACTGTCATCCAAGTCACTGGCATCCATGACGCGTGTGGCAGCAAACCTGGCAGTTCTTGTAGGACCGGGGCTGACTGCATTGACACGAATGCCATTTTGCCGCAGCTGGGTTGCAAGTGACCGGGAATACTGAACCACACCGGCTTTAGCCACTGAGTAGATAACGCCATTGTCGACTCCAAGATGTGCAGCACTGGAAGCGATATTAACAATGGAACCGCGGTTGTTAGGAATCATCCCCGGGACGAAATACTTGCAGACCCAAATCAGACCCAGAAGATTTCGGTCGAGCATCGCACGTACATCGATACTTGGAATCCCGATGGCATCATTTGGGACTGGCTTCCCACCTGCGGCGGCGATATCTCCACCGGCGGCATTTACCAAACATGTGACTGGGCCAACCTCGTTATTGATGGCATCCACCCAGCCGGCGACAACAGCTTCATCACCGATGTTACCCGTCACGGCAAAAACCGCACCGCTTTTGCGTACACTATCGCCAAGGTCAGCGTACTCACCAAATTCCGCAGGAGCTTCCCATGAAATGTCATGAATAATGACCCGAGCTCCCAGCCCAGCGATACGCCGGGCCATTGCATTACCGAGTCCCCGTCCCGAGCCCGTTATGAGAACGGTTTCATTGCTGAGATCCATGAAAACTCCTTATGGAATCAATGCGATTTTGAGGCGGTCCTGTGGATTGGTGATGAGACGCTCAAATTGGGCCATCCCGTCGCTCAGCGGGGCTGAATCTGTCCATGGCTCAAAGTTCGCCTTCCCAGACACAATCAGCTCGATCGCGGTGTTGTAATCAGCAGCCGTGTACGTATAGCTACATTGAAGCCGAATTTCTCTCCGAACGATGTGAATGAAGTCAATCTCGGTTACACCTTCATCCATGCCGAGGAGGAGTATTGTGGCGCCTTTGGCTGCAATACGGCACGCGAGCTGTCGAGCAGCAGAGCGGCCAACACAGTCAGCGATGACGCTTGGGCCAAGACCATTTGTCGCTTCAAGAATTTCGGCATCAATGGTTTCCGAGCGGGAATCGAACACGCGTGGCGCACCGAGCTTGAGCATGACTGCAGCGCGCATCGGGTTAGGTTCCACAACACCAATCACGTTCCAGCCTCGCGCGACGGCGACAGCGAGCGTTGCTGCGCCCAGTGTTCCGCCACCAAGGATGAGGACATCAGGGAATGTGCCAGCATACGTTGGAACCATCCCAAGGAGGTGAACTCCATTTGCGAGAGGCTCGATCATCACTGCAGCTTTGTCAGATACGGAATCTGGAATAGGGATGACGTTTCGTGCAGGAACGCAGACAAAATCTGCCATCGCACCGTTTACAAGATCAAGCCCAATCAGGAACCAGTCAGCACAAACGGATTGTCGCCCAGCAAGACACATTGGACAATGTCCGCAGGAAACCAGGGGGTTTACCGAAACGCGGGTTCCGACTAGGTGCTCATTGGACGCATTCCCAGCGCTCTCAACAATTCCAACGGTCTCGTGGCCAAGAATGAGCCCTGGTTGACGACGGGCTTGAAGACCGAGGTAGCCATGTAGATCAGAGCCACATATGCCAGTTGCAAGAATGCGAACACGAACTTCGTTGGACCGAGGTGTCGGATCCGGGGTTTCTTCTAACGTAAGCGTTCTTACCGCTGAATATCTCAATACTTTCATTGTGCAGT
>CAIRTT010000164.1 GCA_903881535.1 uncultured Armatimonadota bacterium | reverse complement strand
CGCTTCTCTGGTACATCCCGTTGGTAGCCGATAAGCAAGAGTCACAGATTGCGTCATCACTCAGTTCATCGTTTGGGCAAGTCATGACCCAAGCGCTTGAAGATGAATACTTCTTGACGGTTGTGACCCCGGATTGGCGTTCAAAGCAACATGAGACCAATGTGGGAAAGCTTTCCGGCAAAATGGGGCTGATGCCACTGCCGACATTTCCAGGGAATCCCCGCAAGACGAGTACCTGGGGCGGGACGATGCTCGGTATCACCCGAAAGTGCGTGGATAAAAAGCTTGCCTGGGACTTTGCCAAGTTTCTGTACTTGAACAAAGAAGACCTAGCTGAGCGGTATTCGGAAACCTATATCCTTCCTCCGGTCCCGGATGCCTGGAATGAGCCGGCGTTTGACCAAGCTTATGCCTTCTACGGCGGGCAGCGTATTGGTCGTGATTACGCGACGCTTGCCCTAGATGTCCCATCCCAGTACACAAGTCCATTTCAGGATGTAGCCAAGGGCAAATTTGGTCAGGTCCTGATTGCAGGCGTTGCCCATTACTCGAAGAATGGACCGGATGGTCTCCGGGATTTTGTTGCGCGGGCGCTCAAATCCCGAGCCGATGAAGTCCGCAAGCGTATCGCAAGGAACCCGTTTTAATGACACCACGTCGAAGCTACCGCGTCGGCGGTGGAGCGGCTCCGTACATTTTTGTTGCGCCGTTCGTTTTACTGTTTCTTGTTTTCAGCGTCTATCCAATCTTACAAAGTTTCCGCTTGGCTTTTTATGCCACGAGCGGGCCTCAGGACTGGTCCCCAGTTGGCCTCAGGAATTTTGCATTCCTACTGCAAGACCCTGACTTTCACAAAGCGGTGACAAATACGCTGACGTACACCGTTGCAACCGTGCTGTTCCAGCTCCCGCTTTCTCTTGGACTGGCGTTGCTTCTAAGTCAAAAGTGGCTCAAGGGACAAAACCTGTTCCGTTTGATCTTCTTTTCTCCACATCTTCTCGGACAGGTGTTTGTCGGTGTCCTCTTTGCGGTGCTTTTCCAGCCCAAATACGGTCTTGTCAATCACGCCTACGCTGCGATTACGATGAACCCTGCCAATATCACGACCAAGTGGCTCGGTGACCCAGCCACGGTGATGCCCGCGCTTGTGCTGACGAGTCTCTGGATGTACGTCGGCTTCAATATGATCTATTTCCTCGCTGCGCTGCAGGGAGTCGATCAGGAGCTACACGAAGCTGCCCTTGTGGATGGCGCAGGCACGCTCGCACGATTTCGTGCCGTCACTCTGCCAGCCATTTGGCCAGTGTGCCAGTTTGTGCTGGTGACATCAACCATGGGCTCACTTCAGCTGTTTGAACTTCCGTATCTCCTGCTTGGAAATACCAGTGGACCAGACAATGCGGGACTTACGATCGTGATGTACCTTTATCAAAATGGCTTCGCGAGTGGCGACCTTGGTTATGCAAGTGCGGTGGGCTGGACACTTGCGGCTGGGATGCTCGTAATCAGCCTTGCACAGCTGAGAATGTCCGGTGGGGTAGGTAAGGAATGAAAATACTACGCATTGCCGCTATCGGTATTCTGCTCCTTGGCAGTATTCTTGCCCTTGTCCCGATGGTCTGGCTTATCCTCGCAACCTTCCGGGCGAATGACCGGGTCTTTTCCGAGG
>CAIRTT010000163.1 GCA_903881535.1 uncultured Armatimonadota bacterium | reverse complement strand
CTAAGGCTTGATAGAAACGTTCAGATTGCTGTGTATGGGTCCCCGGGTTATTGTCAGCTGCGCCGTGTATAAGGAGGATTGGATCCGTGATCTTGTCTGCATATGTAAATGGCGAGAGGCGGTGATAAATTTCTTGCGCCTCCCAATACGTACGTCTTTCAGATTGGAATCCAAAGGGGGTCAGCGTGCGGTTATAAGCACCAGAACGGGCAATGCCCGCAGAAAAGAGACCAGGCGCATGTGCGAGCAAGTTTGCGGTCATGAACGCACCGTAGGAATGTCCGCCACAGACAATTCGGTGCGGGTCCGAAATACCTCGCGACACCAGCATGTCCACAGCACTCTTTGCAGCATCCACGATTTGCTCCGCAAATGTGTCATTCATCGTGTCTGGGTCGCCAATCACGGGAACGGATGCATCCGCGAGCACCGCCCAGCCAGCCGCAGCAAACCAGACCGGGCTTGTGCCCGCGAGGCGTGTGAAGACACGATCCGAGCCGCGCACCTGTCCGGCAGTTGCCGGGTCGGAATATTCCTCTGGGTAGGCCCAGAAAAGCGTGGGGAGTGGGCCATCCCGCTTCGGATCGTGCCCTGGTGGCAGAAATAACGTTCCGGTTAACTGCACGCCATCGGAGCGCTTGTAGCGGACCAACTCACGGTGCATCCCAGTGAGCTCTGGGTGCGGGTCCACAAAGCCTGTCAGGTTACGGCCATTGAGCCAGAGGTTAGGAGGAGTTGCCGGATCCTGGCGCGACAGTATCAAGTCTTCCTCGTGGCTGAAGCCAACAAAGGTTTCAAATGCATCTACGCCGCAGCGGTGCACTTCGACCGTGATGCCATCCCCGGGGTGAAAGGCCGTCAGAAATGGCCGGTCGCCTTCTGCAGTTGCGCCACGTCCCGTCAGGAACCAAATGCCATCCCGCTCACGAACAACGCTGGTGCCATCCGGGAGGGTCTCGTAAACCAAGTCGCCCGGGTCGTTGTACGCATCATTCACCGAAAGGCTCCATAGCTCTTCGCGGTTGCTTGCATCGAAGAGGGATGTCCGCCAGCTGGTTCTCCAGCGGCGGTCGCGGTCATATTCCGTCAGGATTACATCGCCAGTGCGTGGCAGCCAGTCGATGTCCGCGAAGCGGTGTTGTAGCCGCACGATTTCGCGTGGCTCATCGATATTGGTCGTGCTGATATCGCTTAGCATCAGGCGGTCACGGTGTGGAACTTCCGCTTTCGGGTCACCACCATCAAGAGCTTCTGTCCAGAGAAGCGTTGCTGGCATCAGGCGTATCCACTGGATGCCACGCGGACCCACCGGCACTCCCTGCGGTGGAATCTCATCCATGATCGGGATGTCACAAATCGTTTGCGACACATCCCCAGCGGATGTCCAAATCTGCACGGAGCGCGGGAAGTGGTGCACTGGGACGCGATAAGAGAATGGCTGCTGCAGGACTGTTACCAGTAGGAAGTTTCCATCTGGTGATTGCCGGAAGCTACCCAATAGAACGGGTTCGCCGATGCGTTCAATGGCAAGGTCTTGAATGGCGATGCGTACCAGCTGGCAGGTGATGATGTGTGCAAAGCAGGCTTCATCGTGTGGGGATGTCAGCAAATCCTGATAGGTGGCCGTGCGGGTGCGTTTGTCGTGGCTTTCCTGAATGTTGGGACCATCCGGGGTTGCGGT
>CAIRTT010000162.1 GCA_903881535.1 uncultured Armatimonadota bacterium | reverse complement strand
CTTTACAAGGGTAAAACCGTACTTTTTTGCCGCTTCATCGGCGAACTGCCACTCGGATTGGAACCATGGCTCGGTCGCTGATTTGACGATAAAGCCTATCTTGACATCCGATGCACCGGCTCCGCTACCCGTGGCTGTACCCCCAGTGTTACACCCGGCAGCGAGAATCACGGGGATGGCAGCAAGGGAAGCAAGTATGGTGCGACGCGTGACTGTCAACCCTGACAACATAGGTCGTGGCATGGGATAGGTTCCTAACGGTGAGAATTTGCATAGATTGTAGCGTCAAGAGACGTACACTTCACACTATATAGGTGTATGTGCTACCTCCGCGGTATAGTTTTAGACGTATGCAACCTTGCCTGACCTCTGGCGGAGTCTTCGCCCCCATCGTCGATTTACACAGGGAACTGCACCGTGCTGTGCTAGGAACATCCCAAAGTGATGCCCGTGACCGGGTTGTGAATGCGATTTGGTCGAAGGTTGAACCTGTGTTCCAGTCCCAGTTTCAGCAGTATCCTGGGTTGACTGAGCGTGTTTATAGTGCGCTTGTGGCGGAAGTGGATGCATCTCTCCTGGCGGCACGTGACCACTTAGTTAATTTCCGATCAGAATTTGATGCGTCGGTCCGCGGCTATGAGGGTGTCTTTGCTGAAATGGCACAGCTTGGGCTGGCTGCCGAATCGAATGGATGGGCATCGAGCGGACGTGAGCAGCTTGCTGAACTCACGGATGCGCGCCGGTTGTTTGAAGCGGTAACGGCGCATCCAATTGGTGCACGCAATGGGTTTGTCTGGTACGAGCTCGGGTGGATCTTCGATGCTGCAGGCGAGTCACAAGCGAAAGTTGCTGAGTGCTTTTACCATGCCCAGCGTCTTCTCCGCGGAGTTGAAACGGATGTCCTTCACTCTGCCAGATTGCTGATGACGATATTCGAGGGTTCGGGTGCACTAGATACGACGGTTCAGAATAGCCTTGCGGGGCTGCCCGGTGGCATGGCAATTCTCATCCACGATGGTCGTAACCCTGAGTATCTCGATCAACTGGCCCGTAATCCGCAGGTTTTTGAAGCATTGATGGTGATCTTGGCACAACCAGGTTCACCCGTAGCAGCAACTATGGCGACGGCTGTAGAGCAAGCTGTGCACCAGGGTCTCCAGCAGAGGGGTGAATGGAGCGCACGCCTGTCTGCGTTGATTACGACTTGTGAAACAGTAACAAAAGAGCTCGATTTACATTTCCCTGTTGCAATTATCGAGGATGCAAATCGCTTGCAGCTGCTCGCAGATAGATTTGCCCCAGGTCAGGATGCATCGGAACTTGATGCGGTGACGTTGGCGGCAATGGATTTCCTCGCTGGGCAGCTAGCCACGACGGATAAAGAGCTTTCCCGTCTCAACAGATTGGTTGCCGGGGCAATCAAAGAGCGGGATTACTGGTTGAACTCTGTAAAGAGTATTGAAACAGAGGCCAAAGAGGGCGGATTTGAACTCCATGCCTACTCAATTACGAATCCATTCAAGCGCAAGCTTAAGGAACGCCAAGAACAGACACGTCTGCTCTATGATCAGTGCAAGGTGAATCTTGAGAAGCAGGAAGCTGTCGTGGTGTCTCAGCAACAGCGAACTGCTAAAGAGTCACAACGCCATTCAGAGCGTAAAGGGAAGCTGCAAGAGCTTATAAGTCTCTTGGATACCCCACGACTTCGAATCACGGCGGCGGAGTAACATTGGGCGTACCTGCTCACATAGTCACTAATCCCATCGTAATCAATGTAGGTTCAGACTTTTTTCTGATCTCATGGCTGAAATCTGCGAAGTTTAGCGCATCATTCCATCTGAAATCAGGGAATCGCAGGGCTGGAGTAGCGTGCTATAATTGCGGGTCATGCCAAACCCAGTCTTTTTGACCCGTAAATCCGTCCTTTCTGCATCCGTGATCTCGCTGATAGCACTTTCATCCGGTGTGATGCTCAGTGGATGCCCCGGCCGAAACGCTGGAGGTGGCAAGGTTCCGGGTGTGCTCCGCTATGCGCTCACTGCAGAGCCGACCACGCTTGACCCGGCGCTTGTGACGGATGGCCCGACCATCGACCTCCTGCATAATATTTATGAGGGCTTGGTGGGATGGAATGACAGTAACGAAGTTGTCCCGCTTGGTGCCGAAAAGTGGGATGTTTCCCCTGATGGCAAGACGTACACATTTACGCTGCGCTCTGGTGTGAAGTTTCAAAACGGTAAGCCGATTGTCGCTGGTGATTATGCGTACGCGATTTCCCGCTCGCTCGATCCAAAGCTGGCATCGCCTGTAGCGATGAACTACCTTGATGACATTGTTGGAGCTAAAGAATATGCGGCTGGCACAGCCACCGCGCTTGCCGGTGTCAAGGTCATCGATGACACACACATCGCGATCACAATTACTGCACCGCGAAGTTACTTCCTTGGGAAACTGACATTCCCGACGGCATACGCACTCGACAAGACCGAAGTTGAGAAGGGCGAAAAAATTGAGGGTGCATTCACGATTACTGCAACCAATGTCGTTGGAAGCGGCCCCTATAAGTTAGGCAGCTACGTACGCCAAGGCAAGGTCATATTGGATGCCAATGCGGATTACTGGGCAGGTGCACCTAAGCTGAAGAAGATTGAGCGACCGATCATTCTCGATGCGAAGACGGCGCGAAACCGCTACGATGCCGGCCAGCTTGATATCGTAACCCTTGAAAAGGGTGATTACGAGCGTGACAAGGCGGATGCCAAGGTCTCCGGGGAGATTCAGACATTTGGCCGTGCTGCCACGTTCTACCTCGGTCTGAACCAGACACACTACGCACCATTCAAGGACAAGCGGGTCCGTCAGGCAGTTGCCTACGCGGTGGACAAGGACGCAATCATCAAGACCGTTCTTCTTGGTATCAACAAACGTGCCGAAGGTGTCCTTCCAGAGGGGCTTCCAGGCTACGATGCATCCTTCAAGGGACTTTCGTTTGATCTTGCTAAGGCATCTGAACTTTTGACGGCGGCTGGCTATCCGGGTGGTAAAGGCCTTCCTCCACTGGTGCTAAGCTTCCGCGAGAAGCAAACTGACCTAGCAAAGGCCGCTGAAGTGATGAAGGAGCAGCTTAGCAAGGTTGGCATCCCTGTCACACTCCGGGAGATGGAGTGGGGCACATTCCTCAAGGCTACCGACAACAAGGAAATCGACCTCTTCCACATGCGATGGAGTGCCGATTACCTCGACCCACAGAACTTCCTAAGCTTATTGTTGACATCCGGTTCACCGGAAAACCGGACTGGCTACACGAATAAAGAGTATGACGCGATGTGTGCTGCGGCCGACAGTGAGCGGGATCAGACGAAGCGGATGGCTTTGTATGCGAAGGCAGAACGCTTTGTGGTGGATGATGCTCCTTGGGTACCAATCTACTTCCAGAAGGACCTTGAGCTCGTGAAGCCATGGGTAAAAGGAATCAAGGATTCTCTGATGGGCCACTTGCCACACAAGACGACATCGGTCGAATAGGCTTCTCTGATGCTTCGTTATGTGCTGACGCGCCTGGGACTCGCTGTGCCGACTCTGCTGGCGATTTCTTTCCTCGTGTTTTTCGCGGCTTATCTCTCGCCGGCTGACCCCGTCGATATTATTCTTGGGCAGCGCGCAGCACCTGAGGCGAAAGCGCGTGTCAGGCATGAATGGGGACTCGACCGTCCGCCATTGGAACGCTACGGTAAATATGTAATCGCGGTCGTGACAAAGGGTGATTTCGGTCGGAGCTATCAAACCAAGGAACCTGTTACGGAGTTCATCGCGCGTGGGTTTCCAAACACGGCCATTCTTGCTGTGTCCGCACTTGGCCTTGCGCTCCTGACGGGCATTCCCCTGGGCGTGGTTGCAGCAATCAAGCATAACTCGTGGATTGACCGCTTTGCGATGGCATTTGCCCTCCTCGGCGTCGCAACGCCCACCTTTGTACTTGCTCCAGTGTTGACACTTGTGCTCGCAGTTCGAATGGGCTGGTTACCCGTGGGTGGGTTTTCTCTACAGGAGGGCCTTGTCGATCCGGCTACGTTTATTTTGCCGACAGTAGTGCTAGCTGCCCGTTCTAGTGCTTTGATTGCACGTCTCACACGCTCGGCGATGCTGGATGTCCTCAGCCAGGACTTTATACGCACCGCTAGGGCGAAGGGTGTACGGCCGCTTGGTGTTCTCTTCAAACATGCCTTGCGCAATGCGCTCTCGCCCATTTTGACGGTAGCTGGAACAACCTTTGGTTACCTGCTCAGCGGATCATTCGTTGTTGAGACCTTCTTTACTATCCCTGGAATCGGTAACCAAAGCATCACCGCTATCACCGCACGCGATTATCCGGTGATCCAAGGGCTGGCACTGCTACTTGCTGGGATCTTTGTCGGTGTAAACCTAATCGTCGATATCCTACAAGGCTTTGTCGATCCACGCGCTCGGGTTTCCGATCAGAAGGCCATTTGAGATGACTCCACGGGAAACCTGGCAGCGTATCGCTGCAAACAAAATCGCCCTCGCAAGCATCATCTTTTTGGGCCTGCTAATCCTTGCTGCAGCCTTTGTTCCGATGTTTCTTCCATTTGGCTACGAACAACAGCTGCCAGATTCGCGCTTGCTGCCGCCTGGTGGGAAACATCTCCTCGGCACGGATGACCTCGGTCGTGACATCCTGACGCGTGTGCTCGGTGGTGCTCGCATTTCGCTGATGGTCGCCGTGAGCGTCGAGTGCGTTGTTGTTTTCCTAGGCCTAACAGTAGGCCTGATTGCCGGTTACCGTGGTGGATGGATTGATAGCCTGTTGATGCGCATCACCGATGTGCTCCTAGCATTTCCAGATGTCCTTCTGGCAATATTGTTGCTGGGCACGCTTGGAGCCACCAGCTCCCGTCCGGAAACATCGGCGATGCTCGTTGTTGTCAGTCTTGGTGTAACCGGATGGCCGCCGCTTGCGCGTCTGGTACGTGGTCAGGTTGTTGCGCTACGGCAACGTGAGTTTGTGGATGCTGCACGTAGTATTGGGTCGAGTCATGGCCGTATTCTGCTCCACCACATCCTGCCAAATCTCGTTTCACCGATTATCGTCGCCGTGACAGTAGATGCCGCCGGCGTAATCCTCGCAGAGGCCACGCTGTCGTATCTTGGAATTGGTGTTCAGCGTCCAATGCCAAGCTGGGGGCGTATGATTAACGATGCGCTTGACTATTATAAGTCCGAGCCGCGCTTGGTGATTGTTCCGGCCACCATGTTGAGCCTGACCGTTATTGCACTCAACTTCCTTGGTGATGGACTTCGGGATGCCTTGGATCCACGCAAAACCCGTCGCTAGGTAGCTTGGCTTTTCATGCCTCTGTACACTTGTCTAACGCCGCGATCACTGCAGATACGTTTTACCGGGAGAGCTGGTTTCTTTAGTCGCCGATTCGATTAGGCAAGAACAATTACCGCCATCGGGTAATGCCAGCAGTCTGACAGAGACAAGAGTTGCGAACGTGCGTCGCTATGGCACTTTTCATTCCGAGGTGTAAGCCATCTCAGTTCGTGATGCTGGTGTCGTAGCCGTTATCAGTCAGGGAACGCTGAAGTGCCTCGGCACTTTTACGATCCTTGAACGCTCCTGTCTGGACAACAAAACCGCCTGCCAGCGGCAATATCGTCGCCGAAAAGCCTTTATCCTTCAGCTCAGTAACTAGGGAATTTGCATCGTTTCTGGATGGTTTTATGGCATTGATACGAACCCGGAACAAGGCTACTGATGGATCTACAGGTGGAACCACATTAGGTTTAGAAGCTTGTTTTGGCAGCGTTGGTGTAGGGGATGGTTTCAAAACAGGAATAGGCTTCGACACTTTTACTGGGTCTGGTGTGACTGTTGTCGCTGGCGGCTCAACGGGAGTGGGCTCAGAACCTGTATCCAAGGAATCAGTCTTCTTCGTCGTATCGACTGTGATGTCCAGCTCTTCAGGTGATGTTGATGTCGTATCTGGCTCGGAAGCAACCGGTTCATCGGCGGATTTAGTGCTTGCTGCCTTTTCCGACGTGATGTCTTCGATCACCAGCTTTGGCACGCTGGGTTCCTCTATGGGTTGAGACGCAGGCGGGACTTCCACATTTGGTGTTGGAATGGCCGTCGACTGCTTTGTACCAAAAGCGGGTTTCGTTGGCAAAATGGTGTATCCGATGGCAAAACAACCGCCAACGACGATCAATAATCCCGTACCGTAAATCCAAACATTGCGGTCTACACTCATTGATTTGTCCAACCTTCCCCGTAGCGACAGGTAACTAAATGTATTCTAACCGGATTCAAGTCGCTGGGACAATTCGCTTAGGACCAGGATGGCGTCGGTTGTGAAGTTGTAAGGTGAGCCCTAGGTTGACGGTCGGTACTTGAATATCTCTGCGTAGCTTGCAACACATTTCGGTCTACACTCATTGATTTGTCCAACCTTCCCCGTAGCGACAGGTAGCTAAGTGTATTCTAACCGGATTCAAGTCGCTGGGACAATTCGCTTAGGACCAGGATGGCGTCG
>CAIRTT010000161.1 GCA_903881535.1 uncultured Armatimonadota bacterium | reverse complement strand
TATTATCCTATCCTTACCTTCGTTTGCACAAACTAGGCCAGCGACGATTCCTGCTGTTACGACACCGGTTATTGTCGATGGAACGATTGATGCAAATGAGTGGGATGCTGGTACGAATTCTGGGGATTGGGAGCGGTTCGGTGGTCCAACGCCTGTTCAGGAATCGACTGAGATACGGCTCCTTTCAGACCGAAAGTTTCTCTATGTGCTTGTAAAGGCCACAGATAAACTGGCATCTCGTATCCGTGCAAGTGAGACGCAGCGAGGGAGCAACGCCGTTCTCGAAGATGACTCCATACGTCTTCATATCGACTCGCAGGGAGCAGGCATCGGGTTTTCAACCTTTGCCTTTAACACGCTTGGGACGCAATTGACCGAGCTTGAAGGTGGAACATCTTCGAACTGGAAATGGGCAGGCGATTGGAAGGTGGCCGTAAAGCGGAATGAAAATGGCTACACCGCTGAGGTCGCCATCCCGTGGAAGCTGCTCAAGCATCCGAAAGGGGCATCCTCAATAGGCTTTGTTGCGATGCGCCGAGTTTTTCGGGAATCGAACCCTGTAGCAAGCCCGCCGCTTCCCGCTAATTTGCAGACGACCAAAAACTTGGCACAGTTCATGGGACGCTTTGAGACAGGTCCTTTACCGGAAACGCCATCTGCTCCCGTTATCCTGCCTTATACCTACGTCACTGCTGGAGCCACAAATCGAACCAAGCTGGGTGTCGATATCAAGGCCCCTGTGACATCAGGCGTCACCGCACTTGCTACGCTGTTCCCCGATTTTCAAAACATCGAAAACGACCTCAATTCGGTTGCGTTCAGCTATAACGAGCAGGCACTTTTGGACCGACGGCCATTTTTTGCCGAAGGCAGTGAGTTTATGCCAGAGCGGGACTTGTTTTATTCCCGCCGTATAACCGCTTTGGATTCTGGTGCGAAGCTGGTCGGCCGGGATGGAAACCAGACATTTGGCGCACTTGTGACATCTACTGCAGAGGGTCCCCTTGACAGGACATCGACAGCGTTCCGCTACGACAAGGCTTTTTCACCTCTCAAATCGTTTGGTGCAGCGATGGTCTCCGACAATCTCTCAGGGTCTGCAGACTCGCGCGTGGCCCGTATAAGCGGTGATTGGGGCCAGATGTCGGGTCGTGGGAGATACTCGTTGACATCCAGGTTATTGCAGTCCTGGAACCAGGGGTCTGCAGCAGGCATGGCAGGCGAGCTTTCGGCCAACTGGCGGGATGTCCCTGGCAGGCTTAATGCCAAGATTGGATTGTCACAGCTCGATAGTGATTTCTATAGTCCTCTTGGCGTACTGATCGACAAGGATCGACGTGGATCGAGCTTCAATGTCTTTCAGAGTAACCGCTTTGACAAAGGAGCGATTGAAGCGTACACCGTTGATTACAGCAAAACTGGTGCCCACCGAGAATCAACCGGTGAGTTCTTTTATGATCGCGACCTTTTGGTTGTGGATGTACAAAACCGCCGCGGCTTCGGCATCAATATGGGCTTTGTTGTTCAACGTAGGATTCAGCAGCTCGAAGGTGATCGAAATTTGGACAGGATTACGCATGTCGCTGGATTATGGAATCGTCGTTCTCTGTTTTCGACTGGTGGTATTGGCTATGACACTGGTCGACAAAATGGCCTCAGCTATCGCTTGATTGAAATGCAACAAGGATTTCTTCTTAGCCGGCTATGGAATGCGAAGCTGACAGCGCTGCAGCAGTCACTCGGTAATGTAGAAACCAGACAGGTGATTGTGACCACGACTCTGCGCATCGATTCTGAACGAAGTATCTCAGCGAGACTGGTCGGTCAAAATGGCACCGGGAATGTTGCAAATGTAGCTGGCCAATCAGGAACCAATCTCTACATGGCGTATTCACAGCGCACGCGGAGCGGCACCGATTACTTTTTAATTGTCGGAGATCCGAACAAGCCGAACACCCGTGGCCAAGTGACGTTCAAGATGGCGAAGGCGCTGTAACGAGAGGGTTTCGCTCTGGAGCGGCTATTTGTCGTAGATGTACGTGACGGGTACGTCTACATCGGGGTGGAGACTCGCCTTAACGGGGCATCCATTGCCAACTTTTTCAAGTGTCGCCCGCATTTCATCAGGAACACTTGCTGGGAAGTGAACGGTTAGAGCAATCCGCCCGATTCGCCTAGGACTTGCGTTCATTTCCTTGGTGACCGTCGATGTCATCCCAATGAGGTCGATGTCGTGCCTCTCAGCAAACATCCCGACCGTCGTCAGCACACAGGCTGCAAGCGCAGCCACGATGAGGTCTGTCGGGGAGCACGCAGATGCATCGCCGCCGATGTCCTTCGGGGCATCCGTGTTTACCAGATGCCCCAGCTCGTGGACAATCTCACATTGTTTACTACTTGTGTAAGTGACTGTGAGAGTTACCATCTTTATGCTCCGATTGGCCAGCTAAGATCGAGATTACGAGCAGCTGTCGCTTCATCGATACGACCAACAGGTGCGGTATGTGGTGCCGACTTCACCGTCTCAGGATCTGTGTGACACTCTGCAACGATTTTCTCCATCGCAACGATAAACGCATCGATGGTCTCGAGGCTTTCTGTCTCCGTCGGCTCAATCATTAAGCACTCAGGGACAATCAGCGGGAAGTACATCGTCGGTGGGTGATATCCATAATCGATGATGCGCTTTGCCACTTCAAGGGCCTTGATTCCCGTCTGCGCCTTGAGGTTCTTAAGGCTGAAGACGGCCTCATGCATACAGATACGGTCATAGGCTATATCTAGCGTCCGGCCAAGCTCTACACGGAGGTAGTTTGCGTTTAGGACGGCATCCTCGCTGATCATATGAATGTTTTGTTTGCCGAAGTGCGCGATGTAAGCCCATCCACGGACCACTGCAAGATAGGCGCCGTAATACGGCCCAACTTTACCAATGGTTTGGGGAAGGTCGTAGTTTAGACGGTAGACACCAGCATCATCCTGGACGACCACTGGCACTGGAAGGAATGGTGCGAGGTGTGCCTTGATGCCCACTGGACCAGAACCTGGGCCGCCGCCGCCGTGAGGAACGCTGAATGTCTTATGTAGGTTGACGTGCATCACATCAAAACCCATATCACCTGGTCGTGCGGTGCCAACAAGGGCGTTCATATTCGCACCATCACAGTACATCTGACCACCGGCTGCATGGACCAGCTCACAAATCAGGCAGATTTCTTCTTCAAACAGACCAACTGTGTTAGGGTTTGTCAGCATCATGCCTGCGAGGTTGTCACCACATGCTGCAATCTGACGCTTGAGGTCATCTATGCACGTAAGGCCACGCTCATCGGTGGTGATTGGGACCGTTTTGTAGCCACACCGTGCTGCAGATGCTGGATTTGTACCGTGTGCTGCTGTAGGGACGAGAACCAGGTTTCGGTGCGCATCCCCGCGGCTTACATGGTAAGCACGGATAAGCATCAGGCCCAGCAGCTCACCATGAGCACCGGCGGCCGGTTGAAGGGAAACGGCATCCATGCCGAGGATCGCGCTGAGCCAGTTCTGCATATCAAAAAGAACTTGGAGGGTACCCTGTACGGTCTCTTCTGGTTGGAATGGGTGAACACGCGCAAAGCCAGGCATTTGAACGGCTACATCGTTGATCTTCGGGTTGTACTTCATCGTGCACGAACCCAATGGATAAAATCCCTTGTCAACGCAGTAGTTCTTCTGCGAAATGCGTAGGAAGTGACGCATCACATCGCCTTCACTAAGCTCAGGCAGCGGCAAACCCGCTCGTAGGGCAACGCCTGGGAGGAGCGATTCCATGTCAACGACCGGGACATCACAAGTAGGCATCTGAACACCCACGCGACCGGAACGGGACTTCTCAAAAATCGTCGGTTCTGTTGACATCCTATGCCACCTCACCCTTTACAAACGATGCCAGGACATCGACAAAACTGTCCAACTCTTCCTTGGTGCGCTGCTCTGTTACACAGACCAGCATGTCATTGGGAGCACCCGGAAGTGGCAAGCCACCGATAATCTTCTTCTCCAAGAGCGCCTTGTTAATGTCAACAACTGGTGCAGGACATGTGATGACGAACTCCTTGAAAAATGGTCCGGAGAAGCGCTGCGTCAATCCGGCTTCTACGAGCTTAGCTGCCAGATAGTGAGACTTCTGGAGACATAGCGTCGCGGCTTGGTGGAAGCCCTGCTTGCCCATCACCGAGAGATAAACGGTTGCAGCAAGCGCAAACAATGCCTGGTTGGTACAGATGTTTGATGTTGCTGTATCGCGCCGGATGTCCTGCTCACGGGTGCGGAGGGTCATGGTATATGCGCGGCGCCCGGATGTATCCACGGAGCCACCGACAATGCGCCCTGGGATACGGCGGATGTATTCCTTCTTGCAGGCAAAGAGACCAAGGAGAGGTCCACCAAACGCCGGGAAGCATCCGAGGCCCTGACCCTCACCAACAACAATATCCACTCCAAGTGCACCTGGAGTCTCAAGAATACCAAGGCTCATCGGGTCAACACTAACAACTGTCTGTGCGCCCACGAGCTTTGCAGCAGCAACAGCGGCTCCAAGATCCTCGATGACTCCATGGAAGTTAGGTTGTTGGAGAACGATACAGGCATCGTCTTCTGTGAGCGTATCAGTTTCCGTTACACCTGTCACAGGGTTCTGTGCCGCTGTCCGAATGTTGATTCCAAGTGGCTCAAGATATGTCTCTACAACAGAGCGCAGGGATGGATGCAAGTTCGCAGGTAGGACGACAGTACGCCGCTTTGTCAGGTCACAGGACATGATTACTGCTTCAGCGAGTGCTGTCGCGCCATCGTACATGGATGCATTTGCGACATCCATCCCTGTCAAGCGAGTGATCAGGCTCTGAAACTCGTAAATTGACTGGAGAACGCCTTGCGACACTTCCGGCTGATATGGCGTGTAAGCGGTGTAGAACTCAGAGCGGTTGCAGACTGCACCTACAACTGGCGGTATGAAGTGATCGTATATGCCGGCACCGAGGAAACAGGCATTAGAATTCAAGTCCGCGGAATTGCTGCTCATAGAAATGAGCCTGCGCTGCAACGTCATGTCATCAAGGGAATCGGTCAGACGACTAAAGTCTGCGGCATCCTGAACTTCCTGTGGAATGTGTACAAAGAGGTCCTTGATGTTGTTGACGCCGATTGCAGCCAGCATCTTGGCGCGTTCAGCATCGGTATTTGGGAGATAGGACACCGATTACTCTCCAATCTCAGTTCGGTATGCGTCAGCATCCATCAAAGCTGAGAGTTGGCTTGCATCAGTCAAGCGAAGCTTGAGCATCCAAGCGGCACCATATGGGTCGCCATTAATCGCTGTCTGGTCATCCTCGAGTGCGGAGTTGACTTCGACCACTTCTCCAGACAGAGGGCTGTACAAGTCAGAGACAGCCTTGACGGACTCAACCGTACCGAAGACATCTTCCGCTGCGAGCATACGGCCGACCGTCGGCAAGGATGCGTAAACCACATCGCCTAGCTCTTCCTGAGCATGGTCTGTGATACCGATCGTGACTGTGTCACCATCAACACGTACCCACTCATGCGACTTCGAGTAAAGCAAATCTGCTGGAATGTTTGACATTGATGAAACCCCTTAAAACTAAATCGTTGGAACAAATGGTGTATCGGAAACAATCGCCGGCATGGCCTTGTCCCGGATAACGACGTAAACCGTTGTGCCGATTTCTGAATGCGTCCGTGTCAGGCGTGCGAGTGCAACACCCTTTTGCAAAATCGGAGAGTAGGTACCGCTGGTCACATGACCAATCGGGTTCCCTGCTTCGTCCTGAACCGGGTAGCCATCGCGGGCGATGTGCCGGCCATCCATAATCAGGCCGACCAGTGCAGGAATTATTGCATTTCCACGGCCTGTTTCCACATTCGCCCGGCCGACATAGTCTGCCGCCTTCTTTTTGTGAATCACCCAGCCAAGGCGAGCCGAGAAAGGATTGACATCGTCATCCATTTCGTGGCCATACAATGGATACGCCGCTTCAAGCCGCAATGCATCACGTGCACCGAGCCCACAAGGTACGACACCAGCATCCGTGAAGGCTGTCCAAAGCTGCTCTAAGTGCTCAACAGCAACAAATGCCTCAAAGCCATCCTCGCCGGTATAGCCAGTACGCGCAGCTGTTATAGCGATTCCGGCAAATGTCGTCTCGCCAATACCAAAGCGTGCATGCGAATCTAAAAAGTCGCCAAGCAAAGCCATGGCTGCAGGTCCCTGAACCGCGAGCAGTCCTGTGCGCTCTGTGATGTCATCGATGACGACATCGAAGCCAGCCGTATGTCCTTGGAACCACGCGCGGTCCTTATCAAGGCATCCAGCATTAAAAACAACCCAGAATTCGGTGTCAGAGCGTCGGTAGACAATGATGTCATCCACGACACCACCGTTCTCGTTAGGAAGAAAGGTGTAACAACCTCCATCATCCTTGAGACGACTCAAATCACTAGGGACAAGTGACTGAAGGTAGGCAAGCGTGTCCGCTCCGCGAACAATCATCCGGCCCATGTGAGACACATCGAAGATGCCAACACCCGTGCGGACGGCATTTACTTCCGCGATGACTCCAGCATATTGAACCGGCATTTCCCAGCCGGCGAAGGGCACCATTCTTGCTCCGATAGACCGGTGCAGCTCGGCGAGAGGTGTTCGCAGAAGTTCGGTTGACATGACCTCATATTGTAGCATGATAGGCATGCTAAACTGACCACGTGCAGATGTTCAAAGGTGGAATTCAGGCGACCCGGGATGCCGCCGCAGCGCTCGCTCTCATGCTGAAACCCGGCATGGTCGTCTCGCTCGTGGGCGAGCTCGGAGCAGGCAAAACCACCCTCGTCGCAGCTCTTGCAGCGGCTCTCAAATCCGATCACCCAGTCTCAAGTCCGACCTTCACCGTGATTCATGAGGTTCCAACACCAACATTGATGCTCTGTCATATCGATGCCTACCGCTGCAGCGCACGCGATGTTCTAAACCTTGGACTGGATGACTACCAACAGGATGGATTTGTCTTGCTGGTTGAATGGCTGGAAATGTTCGCCGATGCCGGCCCAGTACCAGACATCACAGTTACCCTGTGTGAAGATTACTCAAATGCAGACGTTCGGACCATCACAATCACTGAACACGGAGACCAGGCATGATTCTTGGAATCGATACATCCGGGGAAACCTGCTACATCGCGCTCATCGACCAAGCAAACAATTCCGTGAAATGCACCCAGTTCAACCACAATCGTCAACTGATCGAACAACTTCCAGCGTACATCGATGCATTCCTTGCCGAAAACAATGCGACCCTCAAAGACATCGAGTGCCTTGTCTGCGGCACTGGCCCCGGGAGCTTTACAGGTGTCCGGGTGGGGGTGATGTATGCGAAAACGCTTGCTTTCGCGTTGGGGAAGCCTGTTATCGGGATAGCCTCCTTCGATGCCGCCGCATACGAGGACATTTCGATAAACCGCGCCGTCGTTTGTACATCTAAACGCAATGAAGTCATCGCTGCGCTCTATCCTGCCGGTTCAAAGCAGTCGCTTATTGGCCCCATCGACGTTTCAACATCCGCTTGGGATGCATGGCTAAGAGAACACCTGCCAGGCACGGAACGCATCATTGGACAGGGTATCGATGGCGCATCGTTACCGATAGGAAACCTTGCCCTAGGAGCATGCCTTCTGGCAGAACCACTGCTGGCAAAAGGGAATTTCTCGGACATCGATTCGCTCATTCCCCTTTACGTTGCCACATCACCTGGAGGCGGGATGTGACCAAGGCTGACCTCCTCAAATCGCTGCCTGCCGTTGGCACAGTATTGGATGCTGTGAATGCGCAAGGTATCCAACACGTCAAGCTTGCGGCGATCATTCGGGATGTCATTGCTGAAACCCGGCAGCGTATCAATGCTGGAGAAACCCCCTGTACCGACTCTGAGTCCATTTGCCACGAAGTCATCCGCCGCTGTATCCCCGCGAACCAGTCGATCACCCGCGTGATCAACGCAACGGGTGTGCTTCTCCACACTAATCTAGGAAGAGCGGTTCTTTCAAATTCTGCCACCGATGCTCTTATCCAAGCGGCATCTACGGTAGATGTTGAGTTCGATATCAAGACGGGAAAGCGTGGCGATCGCCATGCCAATGTCTGCGCCCTCCTACAAATTCTGACGAAAGCCGAAGCCGCTGCCGTTGTAAACAACAATGCCGCCGCAACAGTTTTGGCAGTGACTGTCCTTGGACAGGGACGCGATGTCATCCTTTCTCGTGGGGAAATGGTTGAAATCGGTGGTCAGTTCCGCATGCCGGATGTCATCGAAGCGAGTGGCTGTCGACTTGTCGGTGTCGGAGCGACAAACCGAACACATGCGCATGACTATACAAATGCTATCAATGACCAAACAGGGTGCATTCTCCGGTGCCATCGCTCCAACTTTGATATGGTTGGCTTTGTCTCCGATGTCTCATCGGTGACGCTTGCAGAAATCGCTAAGGCACACAACATCCCGTATGGAGAGGACCTCGGTGCCGGCGCCTTAATTGACTTCAGTCGCTTTGGCATTTCTGGAATCCGAACTGTCCAAAATGCCGTCTCCGATGGCGCTGATCTCATCTGGTTTAGTGGCGATAAACTCATCGGCGGTCCGCAGGCTGGGATTTTGGTGGGGAGCAAGCACTACATCGATGCCTGTAAGCGCCACCCGTTAATGCGTGCGCTTCGCCCGGACAAGCTGACACTGGCTGCCCTCGAGGCGACTTTGCAAGAATATGTGCGGATGAGCGAAGGAAACATCCCCTTCATTGCGGCGTTGGAACTGTCCATTGACGACCTTAATGACCGGGCCACGTGCATCCTTGAGGAGTGCCAAGTCGGCAATGGGATATGCATCGATGTTGTCGACACCACGTGTGCTATCGGAGCTGGGGCCGCACCGACGGTAGGCGTTCCAAGCCGGGCGATTCGTATTTCCGAAGGCGGAGCTCAGCGTATCCACGATGCACTTCTTGCGGGAACTGTTTCAGTGGCTAGCCAGCTCAAGGATGGATGTTTGCTCATCGACATGCGAAGCATTCAACCCGCTGATGTCGATGATTTGAAGTCCGCACTCCGGGAAGCTCTCTCTGCCCGAAGTGCGGAAACGTCACAATCTTAGAGCGCACATGCGGCATCGATTGCCGCAAGTTCATCGGATGTCAGCGCTTCGCCACCGAGCGCAGCGAGGTTTTCTTCGATCTGTTTTACAGAGCTAGCGCCGATCAGCGCGCTTGTAATAACAGGCTTACGCAGGACCCACTGTAGGGCGAGCTGTGCGAGCGAAACGCCGCGACCTGCCGCGACGGCTGCGAGCGCTTGAATGCGGACTTGCTGACGCTCGACTTCACTGGCTTGGAGGAAGCCGTGCGACTTAGCGGCACGTGAATCTTCCGGAATCCGCTCAAGGTAGCGGTTTGTAAGCAGACCCTGGGCCAGCGGACAGAATGGAATACAGCCGATGCCTTCCTCTTCAAGGACATCGGTGAGGCCATCTTCAATCCAGCGGTTCAGGATGTTGTAGACCGGTTGATGGATAAGACACGGCGTACCCAGTGACTTTAGGATGGCTGCGGCCTCCTTGGTCTGCTCGGCTGAGTAGCTTGAGATACCAATATAGAGAGCTTTTCCGCTTCGCACCAGGTGGTCAAGCGCTCCCATCGTTTCTTCAAGAGGCGTATTCGGATCTGGGCGGTGTGAGTAGAAGATATCAACATACTCAAGTCCCATCCGCTTAAGACTTTGGTCACAGCTCGAAATCAAGTATTTGCGTGAGCCCCACTCGCCGTACGGACCAGGCCACATCCGGTAGCCGGCTTTTGTGCTGATGACCAGCTCATCACGGAATGGGCGCAGGTCGCTGTCAAGCAGCTGCTTGAAGTTTTCTTCAGCCGATCCTGGAGGCGGACCGTAATTGTTTGCTAGGTCAAAGTGGGTGATGCCCTGATCGAAGGCAAAGCGAACCATCGCGCGCTGCGTTTCAAGCACATCGACGCCGCCAAAATTATGCCAAAGTCCAAGCGAAATCTCAGGAAGCTGCAGGCCGCTGCGACCCGTGCGGCGGTAACGGCCGACATCGTAGCGGGTAGGAGATGGAAGGTAATTCATGCCCTATCGTAGCCGAAAGAAGTGCCAAAAGAAACGGCACCCTGCGGTTGGTTGACGATTTCTACTTTTTGTGAACCCGGCGGAGTGCGGGAGGATTCCAAACATCAATCGGCACCCTGCGGTTGGTTGAGGATTTCTGCTTTTCGTAAACCCTCCGGAGTGCTGGAGGATTCTAAAAAAGAAACTGTGCCCAGCGGTTCGAGGTTGATTTACGCTTTTAGTTAGCTTGGTTCGAAAAACAAACGGCACCGCAAGTTGCCTTGTAGTGCCGTCGTTGTGTAAAAAACGTAAATCTAGCCGCCGAGGCGGATGCCGCCCATTCCACCCATCATCGACTCAGGGTCGACTTGCTTGAAACCCGCTGGAACCTTGAACAGGTTCGCGTCAAGATCAGTTTCATCCAGCTTGATGGTTTCTGTTTTAATCTTAATTGGCTTCTCAGGAAGACCCGGCAGCGCCATCGCACTCTCGATGGTCATTTCCATATTTGATGTCAACGGGAACCCAATAATGCTCTGAAACTTCTTGGCGATTTCAGCCGCTCCAGGCATCATCCCCGCCATTCCACCAGACACAGCCTTGGCACCCAGCTTTGCAAGAATCGACTCATCGAGCTTGACTGCCTTCGTAACCGTAGCTGAAAACTTCATGTTCATGGTCAGAAGTGGGCCGTTGGATGGATCAAAAGGAAGTGGGACTCCCGC
This sequence comes from uncultured Armatimonadota bacterium, assembly GCA_903881535.1. Lineage (GTDB taxonomy): Bacteria > Armatimonadota > Armatimonadia > Armatimonadales > Armatimonadaceae > CAIRTT01. The sequence goes on along the minus strand of CAIRTT010000161.1, from coordinate 649 downwards.
CTTTGGCGAAATCTCAACCTTAATTAGTCCCTTATAGCCCTGCGCAGCACGTCCATCAACTTCGGTGGATGCACCATCAGGAGTAACTTCGCCAAGAACCTTGCTGTCCATCATTTCCGACATATCTGGCATCCCGGGGAGCTTTCCGCCCTTGAGGACCGCAAAAGTCTTTTCCTTGGTGTTAAACATCGTGACATCATCGGTCGTGACATCTGTTAAAGAAACGATGTCTCCCGCTACAGTCCGGATGATGTTGCCCTTTACCTGCATTACTGTCTCGCGAACGCCATCCGCATTTGCTGCTGCAGGAGCAGCTTGCGCAGGTGCCGGTGCGGGGGCAGGCTTGGATGTCGAAATCTTTCCGCCCTTTTTGCCTGTCGTTGCCTTCTTCACAGGGGCTGGCTTTGGGGCAGGCTTCGGTGCGGGCGCAGGAGCTGGACCACCACCGGCCATCTCTGGGATGCCATCCATGGTGATGCGCTGGGTTACCGTAATGTCTGCATAAGCAGCACCAGTGATGCTAAGAATGGCTGCAATCGCAGTCGTCGGGATGAGGATTTTCTTCATGGATGGTTCCTTGTTGAGTTGCATCTGCGCTGATGTCAGTGCTCTATACAGTGTTTTCGGTTTCCGGCGTTCCTAACTGGAC